>JBEVGZ010000263.1:0-3287 GCA_040511515.1 Microterricola sp. | reverse complement strand
TCTACTTCCAGGTGACGGATGCCAGGGCGGCCACGTACGAGATCGCCAACTACCTCGGCGCCGTCGAACAGTTGGCGACCACGACCCTCCGCAACGTGGTCGGCGGGCTCAATCTCGAGCAGGCGCTGACCAGTCGCGACAACATCAATGGCCAACTGCGCATCGTGCTCGACGAGGCGACGGGCAAGTGGGGAATCCGCGTCAACCGTGTCGAGCTCAAGGCCATCGACCCGCCGCACTCCATCCAGGACTCGATGGAGAAGCAGATGCGAGCGGAGCGCGACCGCCGCGCGCTGATCCTGACGGCAGAGGGAACCAAGCAGTCGGCCATCCTCACCGCTGAGGGCGCGCGGCAGGCCGCCATTCTCAGCGCCGAGGGCGACGCCAAGGCCGCGGTGTTGCGCGCGCAGGGTGAGGCGGAGGCGATCCTGACCGTCTTCCGTGCCATCCACGAGGGCGACCCAGACCCGAAGCTGCTCGCCTACCAGTACCTGCAGACCCTGCCGAAGATCGCCGACGGCCCGTCGAATAAGCTGTGGATCATCCCCAGCGAACTCACCGAGGCGCTCAAGGGGCTCAGCAAGGCGTTCATTCCCCCGAGCGGTGACGGCGTCACGCCGGCAACGCCACCGGCCGCTCCGCCGCCTGCTGCAACCCCGCCCCGCCCTCCAGCACAGTCAGGCCCATCACTCTGAATCACGATGCCCCGAAGCCCTACCTCCACGGCACCGGCCCCCGCGTCTTCGCACACAGAGGTCTGGCCACCGCCGCCCCCGAGAACACGCTGCTCGCCTTCGCCAATGCGCTCGCGGCCGGCGCCAGCCACGTCGAGACCGACGTCCAGGCCAGCAGCGACGGCGTCGCCGTGATCTGCCACGACGCCGATCTCAGCCGTGTCGCCTCGCGCACCGAGAGGGTGGGCCAGCTGAGTTTCGCCGAGCTCGCCGCGATCGACCTCGGCGACGGCCAGCACATCGTCTCGCTCGCCGACGCCCTGGCCGCCTTCCCGGCCACCCGCTTCAACATCGACGTGAAGGATGCCGCCGCGGTGGCGCCGACGGCGGCGGCCGTGCTCGCGGCCGGCGCGACGCACCGCGTGCTGATCACGTCGTTCTCAGAACGCCGCCGCCGCGAGACGACGCGGCTGCTGCCCGGTGTCGCCAGCTCCGCCTCCGCTCCACGCTTCACGCTGGCGCTATTCGCCGCCAAGCTCGGCCTCTCCCCCGTCGTGCGCTGGGCGCTCCGCGGGGTCTCCGCCGTGCAGGTGCCGCAGAGCGCGGGGCCGATGCGCGTCACAACGCCCCGCGTCATCCGCGCCATGCACCGCGCCGGTGTCGAGGTGCACGTCTGGACGGTGAACGAGGAGCGCGACATGTCTGTGCTGCTCGACCTCGGGGTCGACGGGCTCGTCACCGATCGCACCGATCTGGCCGTTCCGCTGATCGCCGCGCGCAGCTGAGCCGTGCAACGTCCGAAGCTGGGAGTTTCCTGATAAGCAGCACCCCGCTCCCCTCGCCACGCCGTCCGACAAGCGAACGCACAGCTTGGAGCGCTATAACTGAGGATGCATCGCGAGAGGAGACCACACAATGGCAGATCGTAGTTTGCGTGGAATGAGACTGGGCGCACAAAGCCTGCAGAGCGAAGAGGGTGTCAGCTTTTCACCACGCGTCAACCACAGCTACCGCTGCGGCACGTGCGGTCGTGACACCGTCATGACCTTCTCTGCTGAAGCCGAAGCCCCCGAGGCTTGGGAGTGCAAGCACTGTGGCCACGAGGCCAGCCTGATCGTCGACTCGAAGCCGGTCGTCATCGACCACTCGGAAGACAAGGTCGCGCGCACCCACTGGGACATGCTGCTGGAGCGCCGCACCCGCGAGGAGCTCGAAGAGCTGCTCGAGGAGCGCCTCGTTGCCCTCCGGGCCCGTCGTGGCACCAGCAAGGTCGGCGTCTAACGCGCCGTCAGTGCACCCAGCGCACGTGCCATCGGCACGACGCTAATCGGATCGCCGGGCTTGGGGACCCGGCGATAGCCGTTTCTGCACACCCCAAACGGTGACTCGCCAGAGCGCCTCCGCCACGATGCCGAGGTGCATCTTGGAGTCACCCTCCGCCCGTTCTTCGAAGGTGATCGGGTGCTCGCGGATCGTGAGGCCCGCCCGCTCGGCGTGCCACGCCATCTCGATCTGAAAGCAGTACCCCTGGCTCGAGGTCGGTTCCTCGAGCAACAGGCGCAGTGTCTGCGCCCTGAACACCCGGAAGCCGGCCGTGATGTCGCGCACCCGGGAGCCGAGCATGAAGCGGGAGTAGTGATTGCCCGCCCGGGAGATCGCCTGTCTCGTCTTCGACCAGTTGCTGACGCCGCCGCCAGGCACCCACCGCGAACCGATGACGAGATCCGCGCCGGCCGCCGCGAGTTCCAGCATGCGCGGGAGCTCTGCCGGATCGTGTGAACCGTCCGCGTCGATCTCCACGACGTAGTCGTAGCCGTTGTCGAGCGCGTATCGGAAGCCGGAGAGGTATGCGCGGCCGAGACCGCTCTTGTCCGGCCGCACCAGCACGGCCAGCCGCTCGTCGTCCCTGGCCAGTTGCGACACGATCTGAGCCGTGCCGTCCGGGCTGTTGTCGTCGACGACGAGGATGTCGGCCGCAGGCAGTGCCGCGCGGATCCGCCCGAGGATCGAGCGGATGCTGGCGCTCTCCTGGAACGTGGGGACGACGACGAGGGTACCGCTCCCGACCGGCTCAACCATGCGATGCCTTCACGCCAGAGCGGCGCGAACGCGCGGCGGTGATCACGGCGAGAACGAATCCGGTGAGACCGAGCCCGGAGACCAGCCACTCGATGCCCCGGCCGGCCGCAATGGCCGGTGTCACGGTGGTGCTGAGCGGGACCTCCTCGACCATCGACCCCGCCGTGAAGTCGGGGATCGATGCGATCGTGCTGCCGTCGGGGGCGATGATCGCGCTCGAGCTCACGGTCGAGATATTCACAACCGTGCGACCGGCCTCGATCGCACGCATGCGGGCGATCGCGAGCTGTTGGATGCTCTCATCGGTGTACCGCTCCGCGCTGCCGAAGTCGGCGTTGTTGGTCTGCGCGAGGATGAGCTCCGAACCGCCGGAGATCATCTCCTTGACCAACTGATCATCCGCGATGTCGAAGCAGATGGCGATGCCGGCGAGGATCCCGTTGATGTCGAAGACGTTCGACTGCGTGCCGATCTCGTAGTCGCGGCTGATCAGGTCGATCAGGTCCGGGGCGAATGGGCGCCAGAAATCGCGGT
>JBEVGZ010000262.1:0-2846 GCA_040511515.1 Microterricola sp. | reverse complement strand
TCTACTCGGCCATGGCCGTGTATGCGCTGGCGTTCATCGCATTCGCGATCGACCTTGCGAAGCGCTCGGCTGTGGTCGGCGCGGTGCAGGATGCCGCGGCCGCCGAAGCGGCGGCGGTGGCCGCCGGCGGAGCCGCTGGAGCCACGGCATCCGCGAGCGGATCAAGCAGCGTGTTGACCGCGCCGCCGGTGGCGGTCGCGCCGTCGGCCGCAGCCAAGCGCGTCGGCCTCGGCAGCGTCGAGTACGGCCGCTCGCCCGTGCTGCGCGTCGCCATGGCGCTGACCGTCGTGGCCTGGCTGCTGCACCTCACCGCGGATGTGCTGCGCGGAGTCGCCGCCGAACGCGTGCCGTGGGCCAACATGTACGAGTTCGCCATGACGGGCACCCTCGTCATGGTCACCGTCTTCCTGATCGTGAACATCAAGTTCGATCTGCGCTTCCTCGGCACCTTTGTCACCGGCATGGTGCTCGTTCTGCTCGGTCTCGCCACCGTCAACTTCTACGTGAGCGTCGTGCCGCTGCCGCCGTCGTTGCAGTCGGCCTGGCTGATCATCCACGTCTTCGTCGCGTCATCCGCAACCGGCTTCATGGCGCTCGGCTTCGGGCTCTCCGTCGTGCAGCTCATGCAGTCCCGACGCGAGGCACAGGCAGAAGGCGCTCGTTCCAAGGGCACCCGCTTCCTCGGCACGCTGCCGTCGGCCGAGAAGCTGGAGAGCCTCGCCTACCGCGTCAACATCGTCGGCTTCATCCTGTGGACGTTCACAGTGATGGCCGGCGCCGTCTGGGCCGAGGCAGCCTGGGGACGCTACTGGGGCTGGGACACCAAGGAGGTCTGGTCCTTCATCATCTGGGTCATCTACGCCGGCTACATCCACGCCCGCGCGACCCGCGGCTGGCGCGGCTCCCGCTCCGCGTGGCTCTCCATCATCGGCTTCTCGGCGATCCTGTTCAACTACTCGGTCGTCAACCTCTTCTTCAAGGGACTGCACGCGTACTCCGGCCTCTAGGCCGCGCGCGCTGACGGCCCGTCATAAGTGCAGGGGCCCGGGATATTTCCCGGGCCCCTGCACTGTGTGCGGGCCGCGGCCGCCATGCTGGCTCGAGGGAGCAGCCGAGGTGCGAGGCCGCCCCGAAACCCTGAGCGCTTCGCGTGATCGGGCCGCCGACTACAGGGCGCGCTCACGCTCCAGCTGCGTGTATGCGCGGGCGACGCGGGCGATCCACCAGTCGCGCCGGGCCGGGGCCGCGGCGTACTGGCCGAGCAGGGCGGCATCCGGCTGCACCCGGCGCACGGCGATCGCACCGCCGTCGGCGAGCAGCGGATCCCGAGTGACGTCGGCCGCGAGCAGCGAGGCCGTGCCGAGGCCGCAGTCGTATTCCAGTTCGGGAATGCTTGCGGCGAGGTGGGCGCCCATGCTCAGCCCGATCGAGGTGTCGAGCGCGCTCGAGACGACGACGGGCAGTCCGGCCTGCTCGACGATCGCGAGGGCACGGCGGATGCCGCCGAGCGGCTGTGCCTTGATCACGAGCAGGTCGGCGGCGCCGGCCGTTGCAACCGCCAGCGGGTCATCCGCGCGGCGCACACTCTCGTCCGCCGCGATCGGGATGCCCATGTAGGCGGTGCGGCGGCGGATCTCGGCGAGCTCCTCCACGCTGGCGCACGGCTGCTCCGCATATTCGAGGTCGAATTCGGCGAGGGCGTGCAGCGCGTGCTCGGCCTCATCGACGTTCCAGCCACCGTTGGCATCGATGCGGATCCGCCCCTCTGGGCCGAGCGCTTCTCTGGTCGCCCGCACCCGGGCGATGTCTGCGGCGAGGGTCTGGTCGCCCGCGGCCACCTTGACCTTCGCCGTGCGGCATCCGGGGAAGCGAGCGAGGACATCGGCCACCTCGGCGGCGTCGAGCCCGGGGATCGTCGCATTCACCGGGATGCTCGTGCGGAGCGCCGGCGGAGTCGGCTGCCAGCCGAAGTCGATGGCTGCGCGCAGCCAGTTGGCTGCCTCGGCGTCGTCGTACTCGACGAAGGGTGAGAACTCGGTCCAGCCCTCCGGGCCCTCGAGCAGCACCGCCTCGCGCACCGTGATCCCGCGGAAGCGGGTGACCATGGGCAGGGTCACGACCCGGGCATGGGTGAGAATCTCGGCGAGCTCCGGCAGCGGTGACAGGGTCATGTGCATAGTCTTGCACCGCGGTCATAGGCTGGGAGCATGACTGCCCCGGTTTCCGAGATCTTCGACGCGAGTGAGTGGAGCGAGGTCGCCGGGTTTGAGGCGCTGAGCGACATCACCTACCACCACAGCACCGACGGGCGCGTTGCGCGCGTCGCGTTCAACAGGCCGGAGGTGCGCAACGCGTTCAGGCCGCGCACCGTCGACGAGCTGTACGCCGCCCTCGAAGACGCGCGCATCAACCCGCGCATCGGCGTCGTGCTGCTCACCGGCAACGGGCCGAGCCCGAAAGACGGCGGCTGGGCGTTCTGCTCCGGCGGCGACCAGCGCATCCGAGGCCGCGACGGCTACAAGTACGCGGAGGGCGAGACGGCATCCGGCATCGACGCCGCCCGTTCCGGCCGGCTGCACATCCTCGAGGTGCAGCGCCTCATCCGCTTCATGCCCAAGGTCGTCATCGCCGTCGTGCCTGGCTGGGCCGCCGGCGGCGGGCACTCGCTCCACGTCGTCTGCGACCTCACCATCGCGAGCGAGGAGCACGGCAAGTTCAAGCAGACGGATGCCGACGTCGGCAGCTTCGACGCCGGCTACGGCAGCGCATACTTCGCCCGCCAGATCGGCCAGAAGAACGCCCGCGAGGTGTTCTTCCTCGCCCGCGAGTACTCGGCGCAGCGTGCC
>JBEVGZ010000261.1:0-2904 GCA_040511515.1 Microterricola sp. | reverse complement strand
GGTCGAGCAGGTCTCTGGCCGCAGACACCATCCAGCCGAGCACGGCCTCCGGGCCGCTCGCGATGTCGATGGCCTGGTGCACCTCGCCGAGCACGGTGCCGGCCAGGTCGGTTGCGGCGAGCGTCGCGTGCGACGCGCCGAGGTCGGCGGCCAGTACGACCCGGGCGGAGGGATTGAGTGCGAACTGGGATGACGGCCGGCCGCCGGTCGATGCGGCGTCGCCGACGGGGGAGATGAGCTCGAGTGACATCAGCGTCTCAACACGGGCCGCAATCGTGGAACGGGCGAGCCCGGTGAACGTTGCGAGCTCGGCGCGCGTGCGCGGCTGCCCGTCGCGCAGCAGCTGGAACAGCTCGCTGGCGCCTGAGGTTCCGAGTGCGGAGCCTCGGCTGATGTCGACCATTTGCACAGTAAATCACATCGGCTTATTCGGGGGCGACGAATTGAAGCTGATTCCAAACAAACGACTTTTGATTTTGCACTAGCAAAAGTCGAATGATGTGTGTCACACTCTCACCATGACAAAGACCGTCATTGACTCCGCCGCACCGGCGAGAGAAGCAGCCGCCGCAGCGACAGGCCGTGCCGTCGCCCCGCGAGCGGGCTTCATCGGTGCTGGCTTCATGGCCACGGTGCACAGCCGGGCCGCCCGGGCCGCCGGAGCCGAGCTCTCGGCCATCGCCTCGTCGAGCTGGCAGAGCGCGGAGCGCGCTGCCGACAGGCTCGGCCTCGTCCGGGCCTATGGTTCGGTCGACGAGCTGCTGGCCGATGACGACATCGACGTCGTGCACGTCTGCACCCCCAACACGACCCACTCCCGCTTCGCCATGGCCGCGCTCGACGCGGGCAAGCACGTGATCTGCGAGAAGCCGCTTGCGACGACCGTCGGGGATGCCGCAGCCCTCGCACGCCGGGCGGAGACCGCTGGCCTCAGCGCCACCGTCCCCTTCGTCTACCGCTTCCACCCGATGGTGCGCGAGGCCAGGGCCCGCGTCCAGGCCGGCGAGACCGGGCGCCTGCTCAGCATCACCGGCGGCTACCTGCAGGACTGGTTGGCCGAGCCGCTCGCCGACGACTGGCGGGTCAGCGCGGAACTCGGCGGCCCGTCGAGGGCATTCGCAGACATCGGGTCCCACCTCGTCGACCTGCTCGAGTTCGTCACGGGGGATCGCATCACCCGCCTGAACGCCACCACTCGCACCGTCTACGGCGACCGCGCCGACAACCGCGACATCGCGACGGAGGACCTCGTCGCTCTCGTCGTCGAGCTGAGCGGCGGTGCCGTCGGCACGCTGCTGATCTCGCAGGTCGCGCCCGGCCGCAAGAACAGCCTCGTGCTCGAGATCGCCGGAACCGAACAGAGCATCCGCTTCGACCAGGAGCGGCCGGAGGAGCTCTGGCTCGGTCGCCGGTCGGGGTCACAGCTGCTGCTGCGTGACCCAGAGACGCTGGCGCCGGATGCCGCACGGCTCAGCACCGTGCCGTCCGGGCACCCGATGGGCTACCAGGACGCGTTCAACTCCTTCGTCGCCGACAGCTACTCCGCGACCGCCGGCGGGGCGCCGGAGGGACTGCCGACGTTCGCCGACGGCCTGCGCGCGGTGCGTGTGACCGCCGCAGTGCTGGAGTCGGCGGCATCCGGATCCTGGGTGGAGGTCGTCGCATGAGTGAGAACACCGCAGCAGAGCAGACCGCGGCCCCGATCCTCACGGCATCCGGGCTCAGCAAGAGCTTCTTCGGCGTCACCGTGCTGCACGACGTCGGCATCGAGCTGTGGCCGGGGCAGGTACACGGCCTCGTCGGCGAGAACGGCGCAGGCAAGTCAACCTTCATGAAGATCCTCGCCGGCGTGTACGAACGGGATGCCGGCACCGTGACGTTCGCGGGGGAGCCGGTGACCTTCGGCCACCCGGTCCAGGCCATGAAGGCCGGTCTTGCGACGGTCTTCCAGGAATTCAACCTGCTGCCGGAGCGCAGCGTCGCCCAGAACATCTACCTCGGCAGGGAGCCGCGCAAAGCCGGTTTCGTCGACCAGCGCGGCATGGTGCGTGCGACGAAAGACCTGCTCGACCAGCTCGGCATCGACTTCATCGACCCGTCGGCGCGGGTGCGGAGCCTCACGGTCGCCGAACAGCAGATCGTCGAGATCGCCAAGGCGCTCAGCTACGACGCCAAGGTCATCTCGATGGACGAGCCCACTGCGGCGCTCGCCGACCACGAGGTCACGCTGCTCTACGGCATCATCCGCAGGCTGCAGGCGCGCGGTGTTGCCATTCTCTACGTCAGCCACCGCCTCAAGGAGATCTTCGATCTCTGCGACAGCATCACGGTGCTCAAGGACGGCGCCCTCGTCAGCAGCGGGCCGACCTCGGAGCTCACCACGAACGAGCTGGTGCGCCGGATGGTCGGGCGCTCGATCGAGACATTCGTCCCCGGCCCTGAAGAGGGAACCACGGTCGGGGAACTCCGCCTCGCCGTCGCCGAGGGCGGCAACGCCTTCGTCGACAGCATCGACCTCGAGCTGCGGGCCGGGGAGATCGTCGGCGTCTCCGGGCTGCAGGGCAGCGGGCGCACCGAGCTCGTCGAGGCGATCTTCGGTGCCGCGCCGTTCTCGCGCGGCTCGCTCGCCCTCGACGGGGCGCCCGTGCGCGTCACGAGCGCCCGCTCCGCCGTCAAGCACGGCGTCGCTCTCATCACCGAGGACCGCAAGGCACAGGGCCTCGCGCTCGGCCAGTCCGTTCTCGACAACGCGCTGCTCGTGATCCGCGGCGTGTTCGCCCGCCGCACCGCCGCCGTGCGCAAGGAGGTCCCCGGCGTGCTCAGCTCGCTCGAGATCAGCTCGCAGGGGCTCGACCAGGAGGTGCAGTTCCTCTCCGGCGGCAACCAGCAGAAGGTCGTGCTGGC
>JBEVGZ010000260.1:0-3038 GCA_040511515.1 Microterricola sp. | reverse complement strand
CAGACCTTCTGGCCGGCGTACTCCCCTGTGCCGTCAACGAGGTCGCCCGCCTGCTTGTACTCCTCGCAGCCGACGCAGTAGTAGCCCTCGTACTCGCCGGTGTAGATGAAGCCGGTGTCGTAGAGGTGCTGCAGGAACTTCTGCACGTTCTCTTCGTGACGGGGCGCCGTGGTGCGGATGAAGTCGTCGTTGGAGAGGTCGATCGTCTCCAGCAGCGGCTTCCACGCCTCCTCGACGAGCTTGTCCGCCCACTCCTGCGGCGTGACACCGTTGGCGGTCGCTGTGCGCAGGATCTTCTGGCCGTGCTCGTCGGTTCCCGTCAGGAACCAGGTGTCGTCGCCACGCTGACGGTGCCAGCGCGCGAGCACGTCGGCGGCCACTTCCGTGTAGGCGTGTCCGATGTGCGGTACGTCATTGACGTAGAAGATCGGCGTGGTGACAAAGAAGGAGGAGCCATCGGACATGGGCTCCATTCTATTCGGGCGCCGGATGCCGCCGATCCCCCGTTACGGGCGTTGGGCTCAGTGCTCCTCCGCCAGCTCGTCCGATGGGTGCGGATGCCGCTGCCCCGGCAGGTGCCCGAGCACGGGTGGCAGGTTCTCCCGCACCCGCATCGGGGCGTGTTCGGTCGGAACGTCGACGGTCGCCGCGGATTCCTTGAGCGGCACCCCGTGCCAGCTGGCCTCGTGGATGTGCTGGTGGGCGTAGCCGACCGGGTGCATGCCGAGCACGATCTTGCCCCGGGTGTGGCCCCGGTCGAGTTCCTCGAATGCCTCACGCACCTGCTCGAGCGGGAAGATGTCGGAGACGGGCACGAGCAGACGGTGCTGCTCGGCGAGACGTGCGAGCTTGGCGACGACGTCGATGCCCCTGGCGCCAACGCGGTGTTCACTGTCGGCGACCGGCCTGGCATCCGGGTCCGCCTCGGCGGCGTACTCGTACGCCCGGTACTCATCTGAGCCGTACTCGTTGGGGCCGTAGTCGAGCACGCCGTCCCAGTCGATCACGCTCCGGACACGTCCGGGGGGAACCCGGAGGGCGCGGGCCGTCTCGAGGTTGTCGCCACCGAAGGCGTCCAGATAGGCGTCGACACCATTCGGCGCGGCCTCCTTGATGCGCACCACGATGTCCCCGTCGTGCACGACGGGGATCACGCCGATCTGCCGGAGGAAGTCGGCGTTCCGCTCGCTGGCCGTGCCGATGACGGTGGCCCCGCGCAGCGCCGCCAATTGCGCGGCGATGCAGCCGACTCCGCCGGCGGCCGCGGAGATCACGACGGTATCGCCGGCGGAGATGCCGAGCGCATTCACGGCCGCCCACGCCGTGGTGCCCGTCACGAACAGACCGCCGGCGACCTCCCACGGGAGGTGCGGCGGCTTGGGGGTGAGGTTCGTGGCGGGCACGGTCAGGTGGGTGGCGTGCGAGGCTCGCGACGCGTGCCCGATCACGGCGTCGTTGACCTCGCACTGAGTGACGCCGCGACCCGTTGCGCGAACGAATCCGGCGAAGTCGGAGCCTTGGCCCTGCGGGAAGTGCGCCGGCATCCGCTCGGCGAGCAAGCCCTCGCGGAGGCGGGAATCCGCCGGATTGAGCCCGGCGGCGATCACCTCGATGAGCACCTCGCCCTCGGCAGGCTCCGGCATCGGGATGTCGACGATCTCGAGAACCTCGGGGCCGCCATAGCGCGAGTATGTGATTGCTTTCGGCACGGTGCACCTCCACCACTGGCTTCAACACAGTTAACGCCGACGGAGGTGTCGTTGTTCCCGGCCGCGCGCCGCGGTCTCGGCCCGACGACCGGGCAGGCTAGCTGGCGCTGCCGCCTTGCTTGGCCGGTTTGCCGGCTCCGGCCGGCTTGGCCTCGAGCGCGGCCTGGTACAACTCGCGCTTGCCGAGTCCGGTCCCCTCGGACACCACGGCCGCGGCATCCTTCAACCGCTCACCGGCCGCGACGAGCGCGAGCACCTCGGCGACGCCGCTCGGCAGATCGCTCACCCGCTTCTCGGCGCCGGCCACCACGATGCAGATCTCGCCCTTGACGCCGGATGCCGCCCACTCGGCGAGTTCGGCGGCGCTGCCCCGCTTGACCTCCTCGTAGAACTTCGTCAGCTCCCGGCAGACCACGACGCGGCGCTCGGCGCCGAACACGGTGGCCATGTCGCCAAGCGAGGCGGCGAGGCGGTTCGGGGACTCGAAGAACACCATGGTGCGGCGTTCGTCACGGAGTTCGGTGAATGTGCTCACGCGCTCACCGGACTTGCGCGGGAGGAAGCCCTCGAAGGTGAACCGGTCCGTCGGCAACCCGGAGACGGCCAGCGCCGTGAGCACGGCGCTCGGACCCGGCAGCGCCGTGACGGTCACGCCGGCGGCGGCCGCGGTGTCGACGAGGTGGAAGCCGGGGTCGGAGACGGTGGGCATTCCGGCGTCGCTCAACACGAGCACATCGGTCTCGCGGGCCAGCTCGACCAGCTCGATGGACTTCTCCCGCTCGTTGTGGTCGTGCAGCGCGATCAGGCGCGGCCGGTTCTCGATACCGAGTGCGGCGAGGAGCCGCTGGGTGACACGGGTGTCCTCAGCGGCGATCACCGTGGCGGTGCTGAGCGCCTCGACCAGCCGCACCGAGGCGTCTTTGAGGTTGCCGATGGGAGTCGCCGCAAGAATGATCATGTATCCAGTCTGGACTAGTCTCCTCTCCGACCTGGCCTCCTCTCTGGCCTAGCATGGGCGAATGGGCATCGGAGGGCTGCGGCACGCTGGCGGCGACGATGCACCCACGGACTCCGCGGCTGACACCGTCGACGTCGCGACCGACGACGCGCTGCATGACGCGGTGCACGAGCAGAGCGCGGATACCGCCATCGACGAGCCGCGCGGCAGTCGCCTCGACACGTGGTGGGCGCACGTTTTGCGCACCCGCCGCCGGCAACGCCTCTGGTACTGGGGCGGGCCGATCGCCGTCACCCTGCTCGCCGCTGTGCTGCGACTCTGGGCCCTCGCCAACCCGCACTCCCTCGTCTTCGACGAGACCTTCTACGTCA
>JBEVGZ010000259.1:0-6249 GCA_040511515.1 Microterricola sp. | reverse complement strand
CGCCCGCCCCGGCTGCTCGATGGCCGAGACGGCCACCGTGCTGCTCTGGCGCCTGCAGACCCCGGCCGGTCTCCGTCGCGCCGCGCTCCGCCGCCAGCTGCTGCGCACGCCGCTGCGGGCCGCGCGCGCTCTGGAACTCCGTGTGCGGGCGAGTACCGCCCGCTCCCCCGAGACAGCCGTCGCCGAGCTGCGCGCCCTGGCCGCGGTGCCCGGCCACGTCCGTGTCGCCGAGCTCGCGGCAGCCGTGTGCGCAGCACTCGACATCGCGAGCCCGCAGGGCATCGCTCTGGGGCTCAGCCCGATCGCCTCCGGCTCCGTCGCGCTCTACCAGCTCCAGCGTGCGCCGTACGCGGTGAAGGCGGCGGCCCGTGGCCACCGGCTGCGTGCCGTCGACGCCGAGTGGAGCGTCGGCTTCGGCCCGGCGCTGGAATCGGACGCAGAGTCGATCTTGCTGTTCCTGTTCGGGCGCGCGCACAGCGTTCCCGGCGCCTGAGCGCTGGATAGAGCGGCCGGGCTCAGGCTAGAGCGAGGAGCGCGCGCGCCTTCTCGACGTCGTCGCCGATCTGCTCGATCAGCGGCTCGATGCCGGTGAACGCGACCATGCCACGGATGCGCTCCGCGAATTCGACCTCGACGCAGTGCCCGTAGAGGTCGAGGTCCTCGTCGATGACGTAGGCCTCGACCTGCTTGTGCGGCACGCCCTCGAATGTCGGGTTGTTGCCGACGGAGATCGCGGCGGGGAACCGCACACCGTCGTCGACGAGCCACCCGGCGTAGACGCCGTCGGCCGGAACGAGGCCCTCGGATTCGGCGGCGAGGTTCGCGGTCGGATACCCGAGCTCGCGACCGCGTGCCGCCCCGTGCACGACCTCGCCGCGTACGGTCGGGATGTGTCCGAGAAGGCGGGAGGCCCCCGCGACGTCGCCGCTGTCGAGCAGCTCCCGGATCCAGGTGGAGGAGATGCGCCGATCGCCGTCCGGGTGCACATCGTCGATGACGTCGACGGCGAAGCCGAGTTCTGCACCCATGCTGCGCAGCAGCTCGATGTTTCCTGCACCCTTCGCGCCGAAGCGGAAGTCATGGCCGACGAGCACACGGGCCGCGTGCAGGGTGTCGACGAGGATCAGACGCACGAAGTCCTCTGCCGGCAGCGCTGCCAGTGCCTCGTCGAAGGTGAGCATCAGGGTCGCGTCGACGCCGGTCCCGTCCAGCAGATCGAGCTTCTGTCTGATGCTGACGAGCGCCGTCGGGCAGTCGTCCGGTGCGAGCAGCGCGAGCGGGTTGCGGTCGAAGGTGACGACGACCGAGGCGAGCGCTTCGGCATCCGCCGCCTGCAGCATGGCGTCGATCAATGCGCGGTGGCCGGCGTGCACGCCGTCGAACTTGCCGATGCTCACCGCCGAGCGCGCCCAGTCTGCGGGAACCTGCTCGAGGCCGGAGAAGATCCGCATCATGCGGCCTCGGATGTCGCGGCCGCGCGCTCAGCCGCGCGAACGGTGGCGAGCCACCAGAGGCCGAGCCACGGCAGAACAAGCGGGATGAAGAGGTAGCCCGCGCCGAAGAGCGACCACACGGTCGCCTCGGGGAAGAGTTCCGGCATCGCGATGCTGAGCGCACCGACGACGATCACGCCGACGGCCTCGAAGCCGATCGCGATCCACGCCACCCGGTTCCACACGGGGCCGGGCGCGATGAGGGCGATCGTCGCGACGATGTAGACCAGGGCCGCGATCGCCGAGAGGGTGAACGCCAGCGGCGCCGTGTCGTAGCGTTCGATGATCTGCACGACCGAGCGCCCCGTCGCGCCCAGGGCCAGAATTGCGTAGACCGTGATCAGAAGTCGACCGATTCCGCTCGAGCGGCCGACTCGGGGGCGGGAGGAGGGCTGAACAGTCACAGTCGTCAATTATCGCAGGAGTGGGAGCGCCCCGCGTCACACACCCTGCACGGTCCAGATCTGCAGCATGCGGTAGAGCATCACGGCCACAGACAGCGCTGCTACACCGAGGATGACGGTGCTCCAGCGGCTCCGCTCGATCAGCGCCCAGAAGCCGGCCGCGATCGGCAGCAGCATGGCCGAGATCAGGTAGACGTAGAACTCGAGCACGCTGCCAGAGGCCTCGTTGCCGGTGAGCGGTGCGACGATCGAGATCACCAGCTGCACGATGAGCAGGAGCTCGACGACGCCGAGGGCGCCGAGCACGAGGTCGCTCGGGGTCTTGCCCGCGAGGCCGCGCACGATGGCGAGGAGCCCAGCGATCACGGCGACGCCGATCTGCAGGTAGGTGAACCACTCGATCATGCGCTTGCCACCGCATCGCTCGGGAAGTTGACGACGGACTTGCCGATGGCGCCGTCGGCTCCGCGCAGCTCGACGAGGCCGACGAGGCGGCCGTCGGGCGCGATCGCCGAGCGCAGCGCGCTCGTCGGGGTGCTGCCGCGCTGGGCCGCGTCCACCTCGATGCGCTTGCCGTGACCGAGGTCGATGGCCTGCTGCTCGCTCAGTTCGAGCCGCTCGAACAGGCGCGCCGCGGCGTCGGCGGGTGGGATCAGGGCGGTGGCGACGTCGATCGAGTCGAGCTCGCCGGCATCCGCAACGGAGAACGGCCCGATCCGGGTGCGTCGGAGCGCCGTCAGGTGGCCGCCGACGCCGAGGTCGTCACCGAGGTCGCGGGCGAGGGCGCGGATGTAGGTGCCGGAGGAGCAGACGACGCGCACCTCGAGGTCGAGGTAGCCGTCGACGACGGTGCTGCCGAGGAGTTCGAACTCGGAGACGGTGACGGCGCGTGATTTCAGCTGCACCTCTTCTCCGGCCCGCACGAGTGCGTACGCGCGCTTGCCGTCGATTTTGATGGCACTGACCGAGCTGGGCACCTGTTCGATGTCGCCGCTCAGGCGTTCGATGCCGGCCGCGATCGCCGCCGGATCGATGCCTGCCACGCCGGCCGCAGGCACATCGCCGATCAGTTCGCCCTCTGCGTCGTCGGTCGTGCTCGCGGCACCGAGACGGATGGTGGCGAGGTATTCCTTGTCGAGCCCGACGACGTAGGTGAGCAGGCGGGTCGAGCTCTCGACCCCGAGAACGAGCAGGCCGGTGGCCATCGGGTCGAGCGTGCCGGCGTGGCCGACCTTGCGGGTTCCCGCGAGACGCCTGGTCCTGGCCACGGCGTCGTGACTGGTCCAGCCCTGCGGCTTGTCGAGAAGGAGAATGCCGCTGCTGCTCACGACTCAAGGCTAACATCGCGCTCGTGCGGCCCCGTGCCCGGTCGGCCGACCCTCTACGCTCGAACCATGAGAATTGCGGTGATCGGGGCCGGTGCCCTCGGCGGCACCTTTGCCGCGCTGCTCAGCCGAGCGGGCCACGACGTCGAGGTGACCGCGCGAGGGGCGCAACTCAGCGCGATTCGGGCGAACGGGATCCGCCTGAGCGGGGGCTTCGGCGTCGCCAACGCGCGCGTCGCGGCATCCGAGACCCTCAGCGCACGCCCCGATCTGGTGCTGCTCTGCACGAAGGCGCAGGATGCCGAGGCTGCACTGTTGCAGAATGCTGCGGCGCTCGAGGGTGCCGCGGCGCTCGACGGCGGTGGCGGACTCGACGGCGTGCCGGTGATCGTGGTGCAGAACGGGCTGGATGGCGTGCAGACTGCGGAGCGCGTGCTGCCGAGTTCCGAGTGCTTCGGCCTGCTGGTGATCATCGCGGCCAACTACACGACGCCGGGTGAGGTGCGCGTGACCACGGCGGCGCCGAGCTACCTCGGGCGCGGAACCGGGCCTGCCGATGCCGAGACGCTCCGCTGGCAGAGCGTGCTCGCCGAGGCCGCGCCCGTGATCGCCCAGAACAATTTCGTCGGGGCGCAGTGGACCAAGCTCATCGTCAACATGCTCAACGGCCTGCCCGCCATCACGGGCCTCACCGTGCAGGAGGTCGTCGCCCACCGCGGACTCCGGATGGCGCTGACCCGCAGCATGCGCGAGGCCGTGCTGGTCGGCATCGCCAGCGGCGTGCGCTTCGGCTCGCTGCAGCGGCTCAGCGATACGCGGCTCCGCTTGTTCGCGCGCATGCCGTTGTGGCTCGGTCAGTTGCTGCCGCTGTCGATGAAGCGACGGATGGGCCACGTGCCGAATCTCGGGTCGACGCAGCAGAGCCTCCGCCGCGGGCAGCGCACCGAGATCGACTACCTGAACGGTGCCGTCGAACGAGCCGGTCTGGCGGCCGGGGTCGCCACACCGGTGAACGCCGCGATCACCGCGCTCGTGCACGAAGTCGAGCAGAGCGGCGAGTTCCTCTCTGCCGCGCATGCGATCGGCCGCATCAACGCCTTCGGCTGAGCAGCGCGACGCGCAGCGTCGCGAAAGGCGGCAGCCCATTCCAAGGCAACCTCAGGTACCGTCACCGATGCTGGCGCGGTGTTCGCACGTCAGGGTCTCGATACGGCGCTGGCGCGCCTACTCGACCAGCATGGGTGGGTCAGCAGCTGTCGGCGAAGACGCGCCGGGGCATCGCCGGCTCGGAGTTGTCGATGATCGCGGTGGCCTGCGTGCGCGGGGAGGCCTCGGCGAAGTAGAGCCTGTCGGCATCCCCATCCGGCCCATCGATCGGAGCGCTGTCGAGGAAGACGCTGTAGTTCCAGAGGCCGCGCAACTCGGGGCGGTTGATGAAGCGGCCGTCGATGATCAGCGTCGCGTCGATGGGGCCCGTCTCCCACTTCGGCAACACCTGGATGCCGCGCCTGGGGTCGAACGCCTTCGTCACGAAACCGGTGCTCCCGCCCATCCGGAACGGTTCAACCAGGACGCGGCGCAGCAACGAGTAGTCGAAGCCGTAGCGGTAGTAGCGCTCAGCGGTGTCCTCGCCGAACTTCGCCTGCTCCTCGCGGGACCGGTGGAACCACTCCAGGCTGGCCCGGAACACCGGGTGCTTGCGTTCCTCCAGCACAGCGGCGAGGTCGTCTCCGAACGCCGTCTTGCCACTCTGCAGCGCGCCGTCGATCGCGACGATCGTGCGCCCATGCCCGTAGTTGTGCATGATCTCATCGGCGAGGCCGCGGAGGAAGCGAACACGGGGGGTGAGGACGAGTTCCATGCCCCGAGCCTACGCCGGGCGAAGCGCTCTCCGGCGGTCCTCTGCCGGCTCCGCCACTCCCGTCTACGCTGGAAGGGATGACTACCACCGCCGCCGCAACCGCCATACCGGAGACGATCGTCGCCTGGTTCCACGAGAACGGCCGTACCCTGCCGTGGCGCGAGCCCGGCTTCAGCGCCTGGGGCACCCTGGTGAGCGAGTTCATGCTGCAGCAGACGCCCGTCCATCGGGTGATCCCGCATCTGAACGCCTGGCTGGAGCGCTGGCCGACGCCCGCGGATCTGGCAGCCGCTCCCCCGGCAGAGGCACTGCGCGCCTGGTCCAGCCTCGGCTACCCGCGCCGCGCACTCTGGCTGCACGCTGCGGCCGTCGAGATCACCGAGCGCCACGGCGGAGTCGTGCCGAGCGACGTCGATCAACTGCTCGCCCTCAGCGGCGTCGGCGACTACACCGCCAGAGCTGTTGCGGCCTTCGCCTATGGCCTGCGGCATCCCGTCGTCGACACGAACACCAGGCGCGTGATCGCGCGTGCCGTGCAGGGTCAGGCCGAGCCCGCGCCGCCCAGCCGCGCCCGCGACCTCGCCGCCATGGAAGAGCTGCTTCCGGAGGGTCTCCAGGATGCCCGCGACTTCAACGCCGGCATCATGGAACTCGGCGCCTTGGTCTGCGTGGCGCGCACGCCACGTTGTGGCGACTGCCCGATCCGCGATCGGTGCGCCTGGATCGCGGCAGGCTCACCGGCCTATCTCGGCCCGCGCAAGAGCGTGCAGAAGAAGTTCGAGGGCTCCGACCGCCAGGTGCGCGGACTCATCATGAAAGAGTTGCGCGCGGCACACAAGCCGGTGACGGCCACCGAGATCGACACTGTGTGGCCGGATGCCGCCCAGCGCGAGCGAGCGCTGCGCGGCCTGATCGCCGACGGCCTGGCCGTCGAATCCGCGCAGGGCGGCTACACGCTGCCGCACGAGTAGCGGTCCGTCCACGCTGGTTTGAGGAATCGATACGGCCGTCTTGGCCGCCGTGTCGGTCGGACGCTCAGGGCTTCCAGCTTGCGTCGCTGCTCCTTCGTCGCGGCGCCGCTCGCTCGAGCCATCGTGCGGAGAGCCGCGTGGATTCCCACGCTGGCTTGAGGGAGCAGCCGAGGAACGAGGCCGCCCCCGAAGCCC
>JBEVGZ010000258.1:0-3827 GCA_040511515.1 Microterricola sp. | reverse complement strand
TCCTCAAGGCTGTGCGCGACTTCGAGCAGACGTCGGCTGCCGGGGAACGCGACGGTCTGGAAGTCGGTACGGATGCCGTATGCCAGAACGGGAATGCCCTCGAGGATCGCGATCCGGAGCAGGTCATCGACCTGCTCCTCGCTCAGGAACTGGGCCTCGTCGATGAGCAGACAGCTCACGTCACGGTTCGTCGTCGCGAGCACCGCGCGGCGGTGTTCCTGGAAGATCGAGTAGGCGTCGGCATCCGGGGGCAGAACGAAATCGACGACGCGCGTGAAGCCGAGACGCGAGAGGATGCCGAGATCGCCCTTGGTATCGACCGCCGGCTTGGCCAACAGCACCGCGTGCCCGCGTTCCTCATAGTTGTACGCGGCCTGCAGGAGCGCGGTGCTCTTGCCGGAGTTCATGGCGCCGTAGCGGAAATAGAGTTTGGCCATTACTGCAGATACCCGTCCTCAGCGGCTCGCAAAATCAGATCGGCTCGGCGGCTCGCTGGCCGATTCGCCTTGGCGTACTTCTCGCGTACGCGCCTTAAGTATGTCTTGGCGGTCTCGTATTTCACATTCATCAGCCGCGCAACGGCCGCGGTGGTGTTGCCCGCGACGTAGAGCTGCAGCGCCTCAAGCTCGCCCCGGCTGAGCTTGGGCCGGAGAATCTCCGTCGCCTGCGCCTCGCCATCGGGCGTCTCCCCGGCGACTGCTGCGGTGCTCGGCACGCCTCCGAGGCCCATCACCTCGCGGGCGATCGAGCGGAACACGTGCATCGATTCCGTCTTGGAGATGAACGCAGCAGCACCGGCATCGAGCGCACGACTTCTCGCCTCAGCCGGGTCGAGCGCGCTCATCACGATGACCGCTGCCCCGGCCGCGCGGCAGGTGCGAATGCGAGCTTCGACCGAAACCTGTTCGACCAGCTGGAAGTCCATCAGCACGAGTGCGGTGGGAAAGGCCTCGCTGCGCACGAGGTCGACCCAGCGTTCCGCGCGAACCACGACCTCGAACTCCGGGGCGTTCTCGGTGATCCAGCTGATCATGCTGTCGAGCAGCAACTCATGGTCGTCGAGGATCCCCACCCGAATCGGCAGGCTGACGCCAGGCGTGTGCGCCGGGCCGCTCTCCGCTCGGTTCATGGTCATAGCTGAATTTTACGCGCAGAACGCCCGCGGCCATCCGGTACGTCACAATCTCGAATGCGAGCCGCAACACATTCAGGTAGGGCCGCAGCATCGTGCGTGCCCGTGCCTCCGCGCCGTCGAGCTCGATCTCGATGCTGGCGTTCGTGCGTGTCGTGGGCTTGGCGGCATCCGGTTCGAGCCAGATCGTCACGTCGGACGCCCCGATACGGGCGTTCGTGCTCAGCTCACTGAGCAGCGCGGCCAGTGCGGTGCGCTGCTCCCCCGCCATGCGGAATGCTCGGCGTCGCCCGTCGTGGATGGTGAGTGTCGGCGGGGCGAAATGCTGCTCAGGGGCGTGCACCGACGGGGGCGCATGCTCGGCCGATTGCGGCACATGCGTGCGCAACTGCTCAAGCCAGCTGTGGTTCAGCTCGGCCACGAGGCTCCCCCGCACCGCCCGTGCCAGCCGTCTGGAACGCTCGATGTCCTCATCGCTCACGGCGCCGGCCGCCGCGACGCCGGCGAGGAAGGGCAACACCTCCTCGCTCAGAGCCGCGAGCTGCTCCTGCTGAACGGTGCGTGCAAGGCCGTCATAGACCGCGCCTTCCTGCGCCGCATCCGAACTGGCCACCCCGCGCTGCCACGTCATCACGGCCTTGACCAGTTGGTTGGCGTAGCCGGCACTCGCGAGCCCCAGGCCGAGCACGGGCACCACGCCGACGACGGCCCGTTCGATCACCGGAACATCGACGACGGCGAAGTACGGGTCTTGGAGCGCCGCCAGCAGCCCCGCGAGGAGCGAGGCGCACGCGGTGACGGCGACGATCTGCACAGCCGGGCGGTATGGCGCCGCCGCAGCCAGCATGATTCCGACGGCGATGTGGCCGAAGTCGTCTTGCAGCATTCGGTTGGAACCCCACGTGCCGGCGACCTGGGCGACCATCGCGCAACTCATCAGGCCGATCACGAGGAGGAACGCCCCTCCGCCGTAACGGCCGTGGTCCGGCCTGGCGTTGACGACGTGGACGGCACCGGATGCCGCGCACAACACGATCGCGACGGTCGCGAGCGGCGGACTCGTCACCTGCTCGCCGTGCAGCAGCGTCGTGAGGATGGCGAATGCCGTGAGCAAGACCGCTGCCATCGGGGCGAGCGGCCAGGCCGCCAGCGCCCCGAGCGGATCGATGCTCTGCTGCGAGATGCGCATGCTGTCGGCCAGGCGGACGCCGCCGGGGTGGTTGGCGCGGCTCATCGGCCACTCTCCGCACTGACGATGTCCGTGCTCTGCGCCCACGGAACGCTCATCATCACCGAGGTGCCGACGCCGGGGCGGCTCCAGATCTCGACCGTGCCGCCGTGCGCTTCGATGCGGCCGCGCACCGAATGGCGCAGGCCGATGCCCTGCGCCTGGGCGGTGGAGGCGCTCTCGCCGAGATCAGTGCGCTCCCGCTCGGGCTCGTCAGAGAGAAGGGTGCTCACGTCGAAGCCGATCCCGTCGTCGACCACGATCACGGTCAGGTCCTCCGGCGCGACGACGATGCTCACATCGACCTCGTTGACCCGAGCATGCCGCACCACGTTGATGAAGCACTGGCCAAGCGCCTGGCCGATGGCCCTGTCCACCGCCGGGTCGAGGCCGCGCACGGCATCCGGTTCCCCAGAGACCCGGACGGTCAGCCCGCGGGCCCGTGCACCGTCAACGGCCGTGGCCAACGCGCTGGCGTGCCAGGCGGATGTGTGCGTTGTCGCCGCGAGGAGCGCGTCCCGCTCACTCTGACGCTCCTCGACGAGCCAGTCCCGGTCGTTCAGGTCCGTGATCTCGCGGCCGATCTGCGCGCTCAGGCGCTCATCGAGCGGGCCGGGCCGGCTGTCGGCTATCAGGATCAACGCGCTCAGCGCGGTGTCGTGCAGTTGAGCTGCGGCGCGCAGCTCGAGCTCGCGGCGCAGCTCAAGGGTGCGGTCCTCGCGCGCGGCCAGGTGCATAACCGGCTGGGCGAGGCGAGCGGTGCGGCGCGTCAGACCGTCGAAGAGCAGCACGGCGACGAGCAACACATAGGTGACGAGTGTGGTGACATCCGCGCGGAGCTGGGAGCCGGCGAGCATGGCCGCAGCCGCGGTCGCGAGCTCGGCGATCACGAGCCCGGCGGTGGTCCACAGCACGCCGAGCAGCGCTCCGCTTCCGGCGCCTCCCACCATGACGAGCGCCATCTTGGGCAGCGCGACGATGAAGAGATCCGATGACGGAAAGCTCGTGGGATTGCTCAACAGGGTGAACACATAGACGAAGGTGCAGAAGCCGCCGACGAGCAGGTAGCAGAGCGACAACGTCACGGTGTGGCGCATGCTCAGCGCGACCAAGAGCGCGCCCATCGGGAGCAAGGTCGCCGCCGCGATCAGGAAGCGCGGCTCGGGAAGGTAGACGGCGAGCGCGAGCATCGTCGTGATGGCGCCTGCGATGCAGACCATGCCGAACCAGTTGGCGGCGTGAGAGAGAGCACGGCTCATCGTGGCCTCGGCCAAGCTACTCGGCAGTCCTAGCGACACAATGCACCCCCCGCTCGGATTATGCCAGCGCGGGCCCGACTTGTGCCCCGGCTGCGCCACTTTGTCCCCCGGATTGGAGTTGCGCGACGCGCACAACCGCTCGGCCCGGGAAAACCGCACGGGCCCGGTGAATACACCGCGCCCGCGCACAGACCCCGGGCCTGCGGCG
>JBEVGZ010000257.1:0-2831 GCA_040511515.1 Microterricola sp. | reverse complement strand
CGGCCTCCCGCGCCCACGAGGCGCTGCACGTGACGCGCCCGCTCTGGCTCGAGACCGACCACGGCACCGTGACGCCCGGGCAGATCAAGGCGCAGCTCGGCTCGAACACGGCCGCGGTGGCGGTCAGCCTCGTCGACTCGCGCACCGGCTACCTCGCCGACCTCGAAGGCATCCGCCAGGTCATCGGCGACCGCCTGCTCATCGTCGACGCCATCCAGGGCTTCGGCGTCGTCGACGCGCCGTATGACCTCGCGGATGTCGTCGTCGCCGGCGGTCAGAAGTGGTGCCGCGCCGGCTGGGGCAGCGGTGTCATGGCGCTCAGCGAGCGGGCGCTCGGGCGCCTCACGCCCGTGTTCTCCGGCTACACCGGCACCGATGGCGACGAAGTCTGGGACCAGATCCCGACGCCGCCGCCCAGCACGGGCGCTCGGGCCTTCCGCACCTCCAACCCCGATGGCATCGCGCAGGCGCGCCTGGCCGCCGCCCTCGAGGAGATCATCGACGTCGGTGTCTCCGAGATCCAGTCCGCGATGGCCACGAACGTGAGCCGCATGATCGACCTGGCCGACGAGTTCGCGATCCCGGTCGCCTCCTCGCGGCACGAACGGGAGCGGGCAGGCATCATCGTGTTGCAGCCGCCGGCCGAACACCTCACCGTGCTCACCGCCTCGCTGTTCAACCACGGCATCACGGCGACCTCGCGCGAGGGCAGCGTGCGCCTGTGCGTGCACGCCGTGCTCGACGAGTCAACGGTCGACATGGTGCGCGGAGCCTTCACCTCCTACGCCAGTGCGGCGGCGTTCTAGGGCGCTTCCCGCCCGCGCCTGCGACCGTCGATGAGGCCGGGAGCGGCATCCGCCCGGCGGCTCAAGATTTCACCTTGGTAAATCTTGGGCGCCGCAATGGCGTGTCGTTCGCTCTTTCGGCGCAACGGTCGTAGCGTCACTCTCATCAGGCATCGCGCTTGATCGAGACGGCCACATAAGTTCGACTCGGGACCACATGGCCGTTTCGCAAAACTGGGCAGGAATGCCGGGGCGGGAGTGGTTGTGACTTCAGTTCGTCAGAATTCAACAGAACAGCAGGGGCCGGGAGCAGCGGCCAGATCGGGCGAAGGCCACTCCGATCACAGTAAACAAGCCGAGCGTATCTATGTTTTGGATACCTCGGTTTTGTTGTCTGACCCCTCGTCCATGTTCCGCTTCGCCGAGCACGCCGTCGTCCTGCCGGTGATCGTGGTCGCCGAGCTTGAGGCCAAGCGGAACGACCCGGAGATCGGTTTCTTCGCCAGGCAGGCCCTCCGCAACCTCGACGAGCTGCGCATCAAGCACGAACGGCTCGACTTCCCGATCCCCGTCGGCGACGGCGGAACGCTGCGGGTCGAGCTCAACCACTCGAGCATGGGCATCTTGCCGAGCGGGCTCCAGCTGAATGACAACGATTCGCGCATCCTCGCCGTCGCGATGAACCTCGCCGAAGAAGGCCTCGCCGTGACGGTGGTGTCGAAAGACCTGCCATTGCGTGTCAAGGCGGCCTCCATCGGGCTCGCGGCCGAGGAGTACAAGCACGAACTCGCCGTCGACTCCGGTTGGACCGGCATGGACGAGATCACGCTGAGCGGTGAGCAGATGGCCGCGCTCTACGACAACGAGCGGATGTCGACGCGACTGGTCGGCGACATGCCGGTGAACACCGGGCTCGTCGTACACTCCGAACGCGGCAGCGCACTCGGCCGGGTCACGGCGCGCGGCGAGTTCAAGCTCGTCCGCGGCGACAAGGACGTGTTCGGCCTGCACGGCCGCTCGGCGGAGCAGCGGCTGGCGATCGACCTGCTGCTCGACCCGGAGATCGGGATCCTGTCGCTGGGAGGGCGAGCCGGGACGGGGAAGTCGGCGCTCGCTCTCTGCGCCGGCCTCGAGGCGGTACTCGAACGGCAGCAGCACAAGAAGATCATGGTGTTCCGCCCGCTCTACGCGGTCGGCGGCCAGGAACTCGGCTACCTGCCGGGCGACGCGGCGGAGAAGATGAACCCATGGGGGCAGGCGGTGTTCGACACCCTCGGCGCGCTCGTCTCCGACAATGTGCTCGAGGAGGTACTGGACCGCGGCATCCTCGAGGTGCTTCCGCTCACGCACATCCGCGGCCGCAGCCTGCACGACGCCTTCGTGATCGTCGATGAGGCGCAGTCACTGGAGCGCAACGTGCTGCTGACCGTGCTCAGCCGCATCGGGCAGAACTCGCGGGTCGTGCTCACCCACGATGTCGCCCAGCGCGACAACCTCCGGGTCGGCCGCCACGACGGCGTCGCCAGCGTGATCGAGACGCTCAAGGGGCACCCGCTGTTCGCCCACATGACGCTGACCCGGTCGGAGCGCTCGGCGATCGCCGCCCTCGTGACCGAGATGCTGGAGGGCAACGAGCTGGCCTAGTCAACGGTGTCATCGACGGCGCCCGGCCCGTCGTTCGGAATCATCCGAACGACGGGCCGGGCATTCTGACGGGCCGGGTTTCACACGGCGGATGCCGCCAACGCGAACGCGCCGCCCACGAGATCGTGGACGGCGCGCCGAGTGCTGCGGGTTGTTGAGCGACTAGCCAGGCGTCGTCATGCTCAGCAGGTCGAGCGAGGTGTCCAGCTGCTCGAGCGTGATCGCACCGCGCTCGACGTAACCGAGCTCGATCACGGCTTCGCGCACGGTGACACCCTGCTTGACGGAGTACTTGGCGATCTTCGCCGCCTCCTCGTAGCCGATGATCTTGTTCAGCGGCGTGACGATCGACGGCGACATGCCGGCGAGGGCCGCAGCGCGCTCGAGGTTCGCCTCGAGGCC
>JBEVGZ010000256.1:0-3909 GCA_040511515.1 Microterricola sp. | reverse complement strand
GCCGGCAGCGGGGACGACAGGGAGCGGCTGCGTCAGAACGCCGCCCACTTCCGCGCGCGGATGACCGAGGAGGGCTTCGAGCTGATTCCTGGCGAGCACCCGATCGTTCCGGTCATGTTCGGCGATGCGGCGTTGGCCGCCAGGATCGCGGACCACATGCTGGGCGACGGCGTGTACGTGATCGCGTTCAGTTACCCGGTCGTTCCGCAGGGGACCGCCCGGATCCGGGTGCAGCTGAGCGCGGCGCACAGCCGCGACGACATCGAGAAGGCCGTCGCGGCCTTCGTGAACGCCAGAGCCGCGGAGAGCCCGGCCTAGCCGGAACACCCAACCGAAGCGCCTAGGCGTCTTCCAGGCCCCGCTCGTCGAGGCGCGGGCCTGGAAGCCACGGCGCGACGTCGGGGACACCGGCGACGGCCTCGTCATCGTCGTCGTCGTCGCTGCTGAGCGGATTCGCGATCTCGTCCTGCGGCATCCTGGCCCAGAGGATCGCGATCGCCGCGAACACGGCAGGTAGCACGCCTGCGATCAGGAAGGTCGGTCCGAGCCCGATGGATTCGCCGACCGGGCCGGCCAACGCCATCGAGATCGGCATGAGCGCGAGCGACACGAAGAAGTCGAGGCTCGACACCCGCCCGAGCATATGCGGTGGCACGCGGCGCTGCAGGAGTGTTCCCCAGATCACGCCGCCGAGCGAGAAGAAGAATCCGACGATGAACACGGCGACCGCCATCACCCAGACGTGGCTGGTGTAGCCGATCACGACGAGCGGCAGACAGCCGAGCCCCCACGCCAGATTCATGACGGTGAGGTAGCGCCGCGGCATCCGCATCGACGAGATCAACAGCGAGCCGATCACGCTGCCGACGCCGAATGCGGCGAGAACGAAGGCATACTCTGCCGGACCTCCCCCGGCCGCGTCCTTGACGGCGAACGGGGCGAGCACGTCGATGGGCCCGATGACGACGAGGATGAACGCCAGCGCGAACAGCAGCGTCGCCAGCAGCCACGGCGTCGTGAACATGTACCGGAAGCCCTCGGCGAGGTCGCCGATGGCTGCACGCACCGGGTGCCGGGTCTCGTGCGAGAGATCGCGGCGCAGCGGCACGGTCCGCAGAACCACGAGTGCGGCGACGGCGAAGAGCTGCAGCACACCGACGATCACAAAGGCGAGGGCAGGGGATGCCGCGGCGACCGCCGCGCTGGCCAGAGCCGGGCCCGCTGCTTGCAGTGCGGCCGGGCGCAGCATGCCCTCGAAGCCGTTCGCCGCGAGGAGATCGTCGCCGGGCAGGATCGAGGGGAGCATCGCGCTGTACGCCGGGTAGAAGAAGCCCTCACCGATGCCGATGATGAGCGCGGCGATCGCCAGGTGCCAGAGTTCGAGCGCGCCGGAGACGGCGAGGGCCGCGACCGCTCCGATCACGACGATCTTCGCCGCCTCCACGACGAGCAGCGTGTACTTCTGCGGGACCCGGTCCGCGACGACGCCGCCGATCAGCACGACGGAGACGAGACCGATCCCACTCATCGTCGCGACCAGGGAGAGCTGCACCGGACCGCCGCCGAGCTCGATGACCTGCCAGACGATGGCGACGAGCCACATGCCGGAGCCGAGCAGCGACAGGGTGAGTGCGGTGGCGAGGATCCGGTACTGCGGCGCACGGAATGGGCGCAGTGCCCGTGGGAGCCCCCGCCCCGCTCGCCCAGTGCTCATCGTCCCCTCCGGCCGCATCGCTCGATAGCATCCGAAACTACCAGCGGACGCCGACACGGGAAACAGGTGGAAAGCACGAAAGCCTCCGGCGAACCGGAGGCTTTCTTGTGTGACCCCAACCGGATTTGAACCGGTGCTGCCGCCGTGAGAGGGCGGTGTCCTAGGCCGCTAAACGATGGGGCCGTTTGTGCAACGTAACAATTATGCCGTACTTTTCACCGCGCCGAGAACACGGAGCCTCGTGCGAAACGGCACGACAAAAAGCCCGGCTCCCGCGAAATGCGGGAGCCGGGCTGATGGTGACCCCAACCGGATTTGAACCGGTGCTGCCGCCGTGAGAGGGCGGTGTCCTAGGCCGCTAAACGATGGGGCCGTTTTTGCAACTTGAAAAGTATGTCACAGGGAATCGGCCGTTCCAAATCGATGCACGCCCGGGCGTTTCGTGTTCTGACGTCCGATCAGGCCAGAACTCGCAGCGCACCGGGCACGATCTCGACCTCGACCGGCAGCGGGCCGACCCTCTCCCCGTCGGCGTACGCGACGATGTCCTCGGCGAGGAGTGACACAGTGCGAACCCGCGTGATCTCCACCTCCGGCTCGCTCACGTGCTGCCCGGAGAACACCCGGGGGAAGAGTCGGAGCAGTCGCGGTTTCGAGAGGGCGCTCACGATGAAGAGGTCGAGCTCGCCGTCATCGAGCTGGGCGTCCGGGGTGATCTTCATGCCACCGCCGATCGACACGCCATTCGACACCGCGATCAGCATGGCACTGACCTCGCGGGCGACGCCGTCAACGACGAGCGAGTACTGGATCGGCTTGAAGCTCAGCAGCTCGCGCAGCATGGCGATCGTGTACCGGCTGGGGCCGCGCGGTCGCGTCATGCGGTTGGCGCGCTCGTTCACTCTGGCGTCGAAGCCGGCCGAGAGCGCGCCGCAGAACCACGTCGTGAGGGCGCCGTGCCGCACCCTGGCCGCGTCGATCACGCGGGGCTCGCGCTGCAGCGCCTCGAGCAGCCGCTCGATGGCGGCATCCGTGTCATCCAGGGGCAGCCCGAGCACCCTGGCCATGTCGTTGCCGGTTCCGGATGCCACGATGCCGAGCGGGGTCGACGTGCCTGCGACCAGGTTGGCCCCGAGCGAGACCATGCCGTCACCGCCGACGACGATGAGCGCATCGGTTCCGCGGGCGACGGCGTCCTCCGCCTCGCGGCGCAGCAGCTCGAGATTGGGTTCGCGCAGCATCACCACCTCGTAGCCGGCATCGACGAGGCGCTCGGTGACCCGGGGTCCGACGTCGCGGCGACGCCCGAACGATGCATTCGGGTTGATGGCCACGGTCAGGCGCAGTGGAGCAGTCGGCATAGGCCGATTATGGCGGTGCCCGGCGCCCTCGCACCAATTGCGCGCTGCGTGTTGCGCGCGAATGCGGCACGGTGTTTGCTACAGACATGCGCATTACGAAGCTGGAGCACGCCGCCGTCGTCATCGAAGAAGGCGGCAGGACCCTCTTCATTGATCCGGGCAAGTTCACCCGCCCCGTCGCGGCCGACGCATCGACCGCCGCCGTCGTGATCACCCACATGCACGACGATCACTGGACACCGGAGCAGATCGAACGCATTCGCACGGCCAAGCCGGGCGTGCCGATCTTCGGGCCGGCCGGAGTCGTGGCAGCGGCCGCCGCGCACGGCATCGACGTCACCCAGGTCGAAGCGGGCGGCGCCGCGTCCGTCGATGGATTCGAACTGCGCTTCTTCGGCGGTGAGCATGCCGTCATCCACCGTTCCATCCCGGTCATCGACAACCTCGGCGTGCTGGTGAACGACCGTTTCTACTACGGCGGGGATTCCTTCGTCGAACCGACCGGGGCCTCCGTCGAGGTGCTTGCTGTGCCCGCCGGCGCCCCGTGGATGAAGATCGCTGAGGCGATGGACTACGTGGAGGCCGTCGCGCCCGCGCAGAGCTTCCCGACGCACGAGATGCTGCTCTCGGATGCCGGCAAGGCACTCTCCAACGCCCGCATCGCCTGGAGCACGGAGCAGGGCGGCGGCACCTTCCGGGCGCTCACCCCGGGTGACAGCATCGAGTTGTAGCCGGCCGGCTACTCGCCGTCGTCGTTCCCGTTGCCGTTGCCGTTGCCATTGCCGTTGCCGTTCTCGCCGCCATTGTCGTCGCCGCCGTCATCGCCGCCGTCGT
>JBEVGZ010000255.1:0-3625 GCA_040511515.1 Microterricola sp. | reverse complement strand
GCTCGCCGTCGGAGAGCTCGAAGTCTGCACCGGAGAAGATGCCGGAGCGCATGGCACCGACCGAGCGGATGCGGCGGGTGACGGCGCGCGTGTCGATGCCGCTGATGCCGACGACTCCCCCGGCGACCAGGTCGTCGTCGATGCTGCGCTGCGAGCGGAAGTTCGACACGATGCGCGCCGGCTCCCGCACGATGAAGCCGGCGACCCAGATGCGGGCCGACTCCATGTCCTCGTCGTTGGCTCCCGTGTTGCCGATGTGCGGCGCGGTCATCAACACGATCTGGCCGGCGTAGCTCGGGTCGGTCAGCGTCTCCTGGTAGCCGGTCATGCCGGTGGCGAACACCGCCTCACCGAAGGTTCGGCCCGTTGCGCCGTATGCGCGGCCGACGTAGCGGCTGCCGTCTTCGAGCACCAGGACGGCGCGTGCCGGCAGCCCGTTCGAGCTGGTTGCCGAATCTGTCACAAGCTGGTCTGTCATTTCTGTGCCTCACTGTTGGCGCCGGCCGCTGAGGCCGGAAGAAGGGTGGAAATCGCGGAGACGAGCACTGCGCGCTGCGCAGGATCGATCACGCGGAAGTAGCTGTCTGCGATGGTGTCCTGTTGCTCGCTTCCGCCGGCGTGCATGAGCCAGCTCACGCAGCTGAGGCCGTCGCTCTCGACGGCGCGGTCGATGGCCCACGTCGTCTCGGTGACCTCGCGGAGCGCGGCCCGCGGTACGAACAGCGGGTCACCCCCTGCGAGGTCGATGGTCAGGCCATCGGATGCAACGGCGAGCGTGCCCTGCGCCCGGAACGCGAGGCCTGCCGGCAGCAGGCGCTCGAGCGGCAGTTCGTGCTTCGTCGTCGCCACGTAGGCGACGGGCACGACGAGCGTGTGCGCGGCAGGGGCCGCAGGCAGCGCGTACGCGGTGAGACCGCGATCACGCGTGCCGCGGCGCTTCCAGCTGCGCACCATCAGCAGCAGGAGCGCGATGACGACGGCCGCGAGCAGCGCGGCCAGCAGCGTCCGCTCGATGCTCACGAGGCTCCGCCCTGCAGCGCGGCCGAGCGGGCCACCTGCTCGGCCGGGAGGACATCGCCGCCGAGCACGGTGGCGTAACCGTGGCGGAAGGTCGCCTCGACACGGCCGGGAAGCGTCATGGCGAGGTACGGCGAGTTGACGCCCTTGCCCGCGAGGTTCTGCGTGCTGAACTCGCGCGTCGCGTTCGGGTCGTAGAGCACGATGTCGGCAACGGCTCCGACGACGAGCTCGGCGCTGTGGCCGGCCAGGCGGCCGATCTGGGCCGGGGCCCCGCTCAGCACGCGGGCGACGTCGGTCCAGCCGAGCAGGCCGTTCTGGACGACGGATGCGTGCACGACGGAGAGGGCGGACTCGAGCCCGACCATGCCGTTGGCCGCTGCATCCCACTCGCAGTCCTTGGCCTCGACCGGGTGCGGCGCGTGGTCGGTGGCGACGATGTCGATCGTGCCGTCGGCCAGTGCCGCGCGCAGGGCCTCGACGTCTTCACGGCGGCGGAGAGGCGGGTTCACCTTGTAGCGCGCGTCATAGCTGGCGACGAGCTCCTCGGTGAGCAGCAGGTGGTGCGGGGTGACCTCGGCGGTGACGGCGATGCCGCGGGCCTTCGCCCAGCGGATCACGTCGACGGAGCCGGCGGTGGAGACGTGGCAGATGTGCAGGCGGGAGCCGACGTGCTCCGCGAGCAGAACATCGCGGGCGATGATCGACTCCTCGGCGACGGCCGGCCAGCCGGTGAGGCCGAGTTCGCCGGAGAGGGCGCCCTCGTTCATCTGGGCACCGACGGTGAGCCGCGGCTCCTGGGCGTGCTGGGCGATGACGCCGTCGAACGCCTTGACGTACTCGAGTGCGCGGCGCATCAGCAGCGGGTCGGAGACGCAGAAGCCGTCATCCGAGAACACGCGCACCTGGGCGCGGGAGGTCGCCATGGCGCCGAGCTCTGCCAGCTTCTCGCCGGCCAGGCCGACGGTGACGGCACCGATCGGGCGCACGGTCGCGTATGCGGCCTGCTCGCCGAGGGAGAGCACCTGCTCGACGACACCGGCGGTGTCGGCGACGGGCGAGGTGTTCGCCATGGCGAAGATGCTCGTGAATCCGCCGGCGGCGGCCGCGCGGCTGCCGGTCAGAACGGTCTCGCTCTGCTCGTAGCCAGGCTCACGCAGGTGTGTGTGCAGGTCGACGAGGCCAGGCAGCGCGAGGAGGCCGTCGGCGTCGACCACCGTTGCGCCGGCCGAGCTCAGTCCCGTGCCGGTCTCGGTGATGCGTCCGTTCTGCAGCAGCAGATCGCTGCGGCTGCCGTCGGCCAGGGTCGCACCGGTGATCAGGGTGGCAACGCCAGCGGAGCTCGTGCTCATCGGGACACCTCACGTTCACCGGAAAGCAAGAGATACAACGCGGCCATTCTCACCGAAACTCCATTCGCTACCTGCTCGAGCACCGTCGACTGCGCCGAATCAGCAGCGGCAGAAGAGATCTCCAGGCCACGGTTCATCGGGCCGGGGTGCATGACAATGCTACTCGGCGCGAGGCGCCGAAAACGATCGTCGTCCAGACCCCATGTGCGGGAATACTCCCGGCTGTTGGGGAAAAACGCCGCATTCATGCGTTCGGCCTGAATGCGCAACATCATCACGACGTCGGGCGCGGCGTCGATGGCCGCGTCGAGGTCGTAACTGATCGTCGCCGGCCAGGCACCGGTGTCGACCGGAACGAGGGTGGGCGGGGCGACCAGTGTCACGCTCGCGCCGAGCGCATCGAGCAGCCAGACATTGGATCTGGCGACCCGCGAGTGCAGGATGTCGCCGACGATCGTGACGGTGACGCCGTCGAGGTCACGGCCACGCGAGGCCGCTCCGTGCAGGCGTCTGCGGATCGTGAACGCGTCGAGCAGCGCCTGTGTCGGGTGCTCGTGCGTTCCATCGCCCGCGTTGATGATGCCGGCGTCGATCCAGCCGCTCGCGGCCAGCACGGCCGGGGCGCCGGATGCACCGTGGCGGATGACGACGCCGTCCGCGCCGATCGCGGCGAGGGTCTGCGCCGTGTCCTTCAGGCTCTCGCCCTTGGAGACGCTCGAACCCTTCGCGCTGAAGTTGATGACGTCCGCCGAGAGCCGCTTGGCCGCGGCCTCGAAGGAGATGCGGGTGCGCGTCGAGTCCTCGAAGAAGAGGTTGACGACGGTCTTGCCGCGCAGCGTCGGGAGCTTCTTGACCTCGCGCTGCTGCACATCGGCCATGTCCTCCGCGATGTCGAGAATCTCGATCGCGGCGTCGCGGCTCAGCTCGCGGGTGGAGAGAAGGTGCCTCATGCGAGTGCCTCGATGCTGACGGAGTCTTCCCCGTCGATTTCCTGCAGGCGCACGTTGATCCGCTCATCGGTCGAGCTCGGCAGGTTCTTGCCCACGAAGTCGGCCCGGATCGGCAGCTCGCGGTGCCCGCGGTCGACGAGAGCGGCGAGGCGAACGGCGCGGGGCCGGCCGATGTCGTTGATGGCGTCGAGGGCGGCGCGGATGGTGCGGCCGGAGAACAGCACGTCGTCGACGAGCACGACCGTCTTGCCGTCGATCGACGTCGGCAGTGCGGTCGGCGCCGGGGTGCGTGTCCGCGTGCGGGAG
>JBEVGZ010000254.1:0-2662 GCA_040511515.1 Microterricola sp. | reverse complement strand
CCCTCGTCGACGGCCTTCGGGCGGATGACGATGCGCTCCTTGGCCGGCTTGGCCGCTGCCTCGGCGCGGCCCTGCTCCACCAGCTCCGCCAGGGCGTAGCTCAGCTGGCGCAGACCCTCGTGGGTCGCGGAGGAGATCTCGAAGACGCGGTAGCCGCGCTCCTCGAGCTCCGGGCGCACGAACTCGGCGAGCTCCCTGGCCTCTGGCACATCGATCTTGTTCAGGGCGATGAGCTGCGGGCGCTCGAGCAGGGGCTTCTGTCCCTCGGGAACGGGGTACGCGGCGAGTTCGCCGAGGATCACGTCGAGGTCGGTGATCGGGTCGCGGCCGGGGTCGAGGGTCGCGCAGTCGATGACGTGCAGCAGGGCCGTGCAGCGCTCGACGTGGCGCAGGAACTCGAGTCCGAGACCCTTGCCCTCGCTCGCGCCCTCGATCAGGCCAGGAACGTCGGCGATGGTGTAGCGGTTGCCTCCGGCGTCGACGACGCCGAGGTTCGGGTGCAGCGTCGTGAACGGGTAGTCGGCGATCTTGGGCCGAGCCGCGGAGAGCGCGGCGATCAGGCTGGACTTGCCGGCTGAGGGGTAGCCAACGAGAGCGACATCGGCGACGGTCTTGAGCTCGAGGTAGACATCACCCTCCCAGCCGGGAGTTCCGAGCAGCGCAAACCCGGGGGCCTTGCGCTTGGTCGTCGCCAGCGAGGCGTTGCCGAGGCCGCCGAGGCCGCCGGGGGCGACCGTGAATGACATGCCGGGCTCGCTCATGTCGATGAGCTCGTTGCCGTTGACGTCCTTCACGACGGTTCCGACGGGAACGGGCAGCTCCATCAGCTCACCGTTGCCACCGGCACGGTGGTCGCCCATTCCCGGGCCGCCGTTCTCGGAGCTGCGGTGGGGCGCGCGGTGGTAGCCGAGCAGCGTCGTGACCTGGGGGTCTGCGACGAGCACGATGTCGCCACCGTGGCCGCCGTTGCCGCCATCGGGGCCGGCAAGCGGCTTGAACTTCTCGCGGCGCACGGACACACAGCCGTTGCCGCCGTGACCGGCACGCAGATGAAGCGTGACGTGGTCAACGAATGTGGCCATGGCTGGTCTCCTTGGTGATGCTTGTAGTGGTGATGCTGTTTACGTGCTGTCGCACCAGCGTTGGTGCGGGTGAAATACGTCAGGGCGAGCCGAAGCTCGCCCTGACGATTACTGCGTGTGGATGCCTATTCGGCAGCCACCAGAATGTTGACGACCTTGCGGCCACCCTTGTTGCCGAACTGGACGGCGCCGGCCTCGAGGGCGAAAAGCGTGTCGTCGCCACCGCGACCCACGTTGACGCCGGGGTGGAAGTGGGTGCCACGCTGACGGACGATGATCTCGCCTGCGCTGACAACCTGGCCACCAAAGCGCTTCACGCCGAGGCGCTGAGCGTTGGAGTCGCGACCGTTGCGAGTGGAGCTCGCTCCCTTTTTATGTGCCATTAGCTTCTCTCCTCAGGCCGTTACTTGATGCCGGTGACCTTGACGCGCGTGAGCTCCTGACGGTGCCCCTGACGCTTCTTGTAACCGGTCTTGTTCTTGTAGTGCTGGATGACGATCTTCGGGCCGCGGAGGTCCTCAAGAACCTCGGCGGTGACAGTGACCTTCTCGAGGGACTTGGCGTCCGAGGTGATCTTGTCTCCGTCAACAAGCAGCACAGCGGCCAGCTCGACGGTGCCGCCCTTAACGGCCTTGATCCGGTCCATCGTCACGATGGTGCCGACCTCGACCTTTTCCTGGCGGCCACCGGCGCGCACAACTGCGTAAACCACTTTACGTACCTCACTCTGGGGGGCTACCTAGCCCCAATTCCTAATACTCGGGAAGTCACTGGATTGACGCGGTCAGACGGACCGGTCTCAATCAGAAAACCTTGGCGAACGTGCGGATGATTCCGACACACACCAACGATCGAGTTTAGCTGATCGGATGCGCGCGGTCAAACGGGCTCGCCCGGCACGATGTGCGCCATGATCACGGAGGTGATCTGGCGCGACGTGCAGGGAACAGTTTACTAGTGCGAAGCAGGGAAACTGCACCACGCCGTGCAGCGTGTCGAAAATCGTCCGGCTTCGCGGCCCGCTCCGTAGACTCTGAGGCATGACTGTGCTCATCGATCAGGCCATCTGGCCGGCCCACGACACCGTCTGGGCCCATCTCGTCAGCGACACGAGTCTCGACGAGTTGCACGCATTCGCCGAGGCGCAGGCGATCCCCCGGCGCGGGTTCGACCTCGATCACTACGACGTGCCGCTGGAACGCTGGCAGGCGCTAGTGGATGCCGGGGCACAGCCGGTCAGCGGCCGCGAGCTCGTGACCCGCCTGCGCGCGAGCGGGCTCAGGGTGAGCGCACGAGAGCGCCGTGGCCTCTAGGGCCACGGCGCTCTCCTTCACTCGCGTGAGTGGGTGCTACTCACTGTCTGAGCTGCTCGGCGTTCCGGTCACGATCGGCATGACGGGCGTCGTCGACAGCGCGGCGGTCGAGACGCGACGGCTGCGCGAACGGCCCTGACCTGGCTGCTTCGGCTGCGGGAGGGCCTCGAGCACCGAACCGAGCAGTTCCTCGGCCGCCTTCGTGTTCACGGCGCGTGCCTGGCGCGGAGCGACCTCGACGGGGATGTCGAGGATGGCGATCGGCTC
>JBEVGZ010000253.1:0-3182 GCA_040511515.1 Microterricola sp. | reverse complement strand
GCGCATCCGTGGCATGGTCGCGTTCACCGGCATCGAGCCGCTGATCGAGCAGATCGGCGACGACGTCGAGAAGGCGCGCGCGCACCTCGCTCTAGCCTGAGCCCGGCCGCTCTATCCAGCGCTCAGGCGCCGGGAACGCTGCGCGCGCGCCCGAACAGGAACAGCAGGATTGATTCTGCGTCCGATTCCAGTGCCGGGCCGAAGCCGACGCTCCACTCGGCGTCGACGGCACGCAGGCGGTGGCCACGGGCCGCCGCCTTCACCGCGTACGGAGCACGCTGGAGCTGGTAGAGCGCGACGGAGCCGGAGGCGATCGGGCTGAGCCCCAGCGCGATGCCCTGCGGGCTCGCGATGTCGAGCGCCGCGCACACGGCTGCCGCCAGCTCGGCGACACGGGCGTGGCCGGGCGCCGCGGCCAGGGCGCGCAGCTCGGCGACGGCTGTCTCGGGGGAGCGGGCGGTACTCGCCCGCACACGGAGTTCCAGAGCGCGCGCGGCCCGCAGCGGCGTGCGCAGCAGTTGGCGGCGGAGCGCGGCGCGGCGGAGACCGGCCGGGGTCTGCAGGCGCCAGAGCAGCACGGTGGCCGTCTCGGCCATCGAGCAGCCGGGGCGGGCGCTCTGCGCGTGCCAGTCGGCTGCCGGCATCCGCTCGATGATGTCGGCCAGGCGCGTGAGCACCGCGCTCAGCTCTGCCGAACGATCGGCGCTGAGCTGCGACTCATCGCCGCGCTCGCGCTGGCTCAGCGGAAGGTGCTTGGCGAGATCGCTCATGCCAGCAAGCCTAGACTTCATAGGTGACCGATCAAGCCGCCCGACCTCTCTGGGCGGGGCGAACCCTCGCACTGCTCGGCATCCTCCTCGTCGCCCTGAATCTGCGCACGGCCGTCGCGGCCCTCTCGCCGATCGCCGCGGAGATCACGCAGGACATCCCGCTCTCACCGATCGCCCTCGGCGTGCTCGGCATGCTCCCTCCGGTGTGCTTCGCGCTGTTCGGCATCTTCTCGCCCGTGTTCACGCGGCGCTTCGGCCTCGAGCCGGTGCTCATCGCCGCGCTCATCGCCATCGTCGTCGGCCACACACTGCGCGGCCTCTCCGTGTCGCTGCCGATGCTGCTGCTCGGCAGCGCCATCACCTTCGCCGGCCTCGGCGTCGGCAATGTGCTGCTGCCGCCGCTGGTCAAGAAGTACTTCCCCGACCGCGTCGGCCTCATGACGACGCTCTACGCCACCGCGCTCTCGGTCGGCACCTTCATTCCGCCGCTGTTCGCTGTTCCCGTAGCGGATGCCGCGGGCTGGCAGTTCTCGCTCGGCATGTGGGCCATCTTCGGCATGCTTGCGCTGCTGCCGTGGGTGACTCTGATGATCGGGCACCGCACGCGCGGCGTCGAGCTGCCGGAGGAGGCGCAGCCGGCACTCCTCGTGCGCGTCTGGCGGTCGTCGCTCGGCTGGTCGCTCGCTGTCGTGTTCGCCACCTCATCGCTGAACGCCTACGCGATGTTCGCCTGGCTGCCGGCGCTGCTCGTCGACACCGCGGGGCAGACACCGGCAGAGGCGGGGGCGATGCTCTCGCTGTACGCCGCGATGGGGTTGCCAGCGGCGCTCGTGATCCCGGTGCTCGCGGCGAGGCTTCGCCACATCGGCGTGCTCGTCTACATCGGTGTCGCCTTCTTCATCGTCGGCTACCTGGGACTGCTGCTCGTTCCGGCCGAGCTCACCTGGTTGTGGGTGGCGCTGGCCGGCTGCGGGCCGCTGATCTTCCCGCTCTCGCTCGTGCTGATCAATCTGCGTACGCGCACGCACGAGGGATCCGTCGCGCTCAGCGGCTTCATCCAGGGTGTCGGCTACACGATCGGCGCGCTCGGCCCGCTGTTGGTCGGGGTCTTCCACGAGCTGAGCTCCGGCTGGAGCCTGCCGCTGCTCTTCCTCATGGCGACGGCCGTCATCTGCGCTTTCGCCGGCTCGGTTGTCGCACGCCCGCACATGCTGGAGGACGGCCCCGCCCACCGCTGAGCCGAGCGCAGCCTCGAGCGCAGTGCCGAGTGCAGGGGCGGCTAGCCGACCAGGGCTGCCCGGTGGATCAGCGCGGCGGCGCCGATCAGGGGGCCGTCGCCGGAGAGCCCTGACGGCACGATCAACACGCGTGTGACGTAGCCGAACTCGACGCGTTCGGCCACGGCGGCCCTGGCGTGCTCGAACAGCAGCGGGCTCACATGCGAGAAGCCGCCGCCGATCGCGACAACGTCGAGGTCGACCAGGCTCGCGGCCGAGGCGATCGCCCGCCCGAGCGCACGGCCGGCCCGCTCGACGGCGCGCACGGCGATCGGGTCCCCGGCCAGGACGGCCGCGGCGAGCTCCTCGCCCGTGCTGCCGCTCCAGCCCTGGGCGTTGGCCCACTCGACCGTGCGGGGGCCGGATGCCACGGCCTCCAGGCAGCCGAGGCCGCCGCAGTGGCAGAGGTCGTCGTGCCCGCCGATCTCGACGTGGCCGATGTGGCCGGCGTTGCCGCTCGGTCCCGGAACGGTGTGGCCGCCGAGCACGAGGCCGCCGCCGACACCGGTCGAGACGATCATGCCCATGACGTTGTCGTGGCCCTGGCCGGCGCCGACCCAGTGTTCGGCGAGCGTGATGCAGAGGCCGTCCATGCGCAGGGTCACCGGGATGCCTGGCAGCACGGGGTGCACGGTGTCGGCGACCAGCTCGCGCAGCGGGTAGTCCCGCCACGCGGGCAGATTCAGCGGAGACACCCGCCCGGCGCCGAGGTTGATCGGGCCGGCCGCGCCGATGCCGACGCCGCGCACCAGGACCGGGTCGAATGCGGCATCCGGACCGGTGAGCATGGCAAGCACACCGCGGATCGCGGAGCGCACGCTCTCGGCGAGCTCCTCCGCGCTCTGCCCGCGCCCGGTGGGGAAGCGGTGGCGGCTCGACGGAAGGACGGTGCCGTGCTCATCGACGAGCGCGGCTTCGACCTTGGTGCCGCCGATGTCAATGGCGATGGCGAGTGATGCAGGCATGCATCGAGCATAGGGGTGCGCGGTCGTGGCATCCGCTCTGCTCATATGAGCAGAAAGGGCTACGAGTGTTGCTTCGCGCACGGGGTCCGGCCTACTCTGGAAGAGAGGAAAGGCGAGTGATGGTCGAGAGCGACGAACTGTTGTCGATCCGTGCTGCGGAGCTCTACTAC
>JBEVGZ010000252.1:0-15742 GCA_040511515.1 Microterricola sp. | reverse complement strand
CGCTGCACGCGCAGCTGGATGTCGACGCGATCAAGCAGCGGCCCTGACAAGCGCGCCAGATAGCGCCTGCGGGTGTTCGGCGGGCAGGCGCAGTCGCCGCCCTCGACGCCGAACTGCCCGCACGGGCACGGGTTGGCCGCCAACAGCAGCTGGAATCTGGCCGGAAAGTGGGCGACGGCGTTGGCCCGGTGGATGCTGATCACACCGGTCTCCAGTGGCTGCCGCAGGGCGTCGAGCACGACCGTCTGGAACTCCGGCGCCTCGTCGAGGAACAGCACACCGTGGGCGGCCCGCACCGCGGCGCCCGGGCGGATCACACCGGAGCCGCCGCCAACCATCGCCGCGGCCGTCGCCGTGTGATGCGGGCTCTCGATGGGCGGCCGGTTGCTGAGCGCGACGCCGACCGTGAGACCGCTGAGCGAACGGATGCTGCTCACCTCCAGCGCCGCCTCCTCGTCAAGGTCGGGCAACAGGCCCGGCAGACGGTCGGCCAGCATCGTCTTCCCCGCGCCCGGCGGGCCGAGCAGGAAGGCGTGGTGGCCGCCGACCGCAGCCACCTGCAGCGCGAACACGGCCGCATCCTGACCGACGACGTCGGCGATGTCGGGGTGATGCCGCGGCGCATCGTCCCGCACGCTCGCCGGCCCGGGGATCGCGTCGATCGGAACGGCATCGAATGTGCCGCCGTGCCAGATCGCGGCATCCCGCAGGCCGGCCATGCCGATCACCCGAACCCCGGGAACGAGCGCGGCCTCCGCCACATTCGCGCTCGGCACCATGACGGTGTCGAAGCCGGCACGATGGGCGGCGATGACGGCCGGCAGCACGCCGGCGACCGGGCGCAGTCGCCCGTCCAGCGCCAGCTCACCGATGTGCACGACGCCTTCGACCGAGGAGCCGTCGACATCGCCGGCCGCCGCCAGGCAGGCCAGGGCGATCGCGAGATCGAAGCCGCTGCCGTGTTTGGGGAGGGATGCCGGGGACAGGTTGACTGTGATGGCGTTCGCCGAGAGCGGGATACCGGAGTTCGTGGCAGCCGCCCGCACGCGGTGCGTCGCCTGTTGCAGCGCCGTGTCCGGCAGGCCGATGAGCACGATCCTCGGCAGTTGCGCCGAGATGTCGGCCTCGACCTCGACGATGGCACCGCTCAGTCCGAGCAGCGCGACGGCCCGCGTTCGGCCGACCACCCTCATGCGTGCACGCCTTCGAGGTGCTCGATCCGTGGGACCTCGCCGCGCGGCGCAAGGATCCCGATGACGTCGAGCCGCACGACACCGCGTGCCTGCGGGCGTGCCGCACACCAGAGCCGGGCAAGCACGTGCATCCGCCGCAGTTTGGCCAGGGTGATGGCCTCGAACGGATGCCCGAACGCCGCGCTCGTGCGGGTCTTCACCTCGACGAAGACGAGCACGCCGTCCCTGGAGGCGACGACGTCGATCTCTCCATGCCGACAGCGCCAATTGCGCTCGAGCACTCGGTAACCCTGCGCCTCGAGATAGCGCACGGCCTGCTGCTCGCCGAACCGCCCCAGACGCTGACTCTCGCGTTCAGCCGACGACCGCCCCGGATCAGCCATGGAACACCTCCACGGCCAACCCTGTCGCTACAGCGGGGCTCCGAACGGGGCGCACGGAACTCTGTGGACAGTGCCGCCTCGAATGCCGGCTGTGCAGAACAGAGCCGTGCACGCCACACCGTGCGACACGATGGGCCGCACCGGAAGCCTGTTACTCGTCGAGCGCGAGTTCCTTGGGCAGCTCGAACTCCTTGGTCGCGAGTTCCTCAATGTTGACGTCCTTGAACGTCAGAACGCGCACCGACTTGACGAAGCGGTCTGAGCGGTAGACGTCCCACACCCAGACGTCTTTCATCGTCAGTTCGAAGTAGAAGTCGTGCTCGGTGTCCCGGCGAACGAGGTCGACCTCATTGGCCAGGTAAAAGCGTCGTTCCGTCTCGACGACGTACTGGAACTGCGCCACAATATCGCGGTACTCGCGGTAGAGCGCCAGCTCGACCTCGCGGTCGTAGTCCTCGAATTCGTCTTCATCCATGGTGTCTCAATCCTAGCCCGCACCGCACGCCCGGAGCGCATCCACGGCGCCTGGCGTATGTGAGGCTCAGGGCGCCTCGCTCTTGATCCAGCTCACCCGGTGCACCGGCGTCGCGCCATGTTCGGCGATCGCCGCCATGTGGGCGGGGCTGCCGTAGCCCTTGTTGCCCACCCAGCCGTAGTGCGGGTACTCGTCGTGCAGCTCGATCATCAGCCGGTCACGGTGCACCTTGGCGATCACGGATGCCGCGGCAACCGATGCGCAGTCCCTGTCGGCCTTCACCCGCGTCTGCACGGGCAGCGGCGAGCCGAGCGCCGGGTTCAGCCAGTCCTGCGAGCCATCGAGCAGCACCGTGCTTGCCGCGATGTCCGCACCGCTCGCGTGCAGTGCGAGCAGGGCGCGCTTGCCGGCGAGACCGAGGCAGGCGGTGATGCCGAACTCGTCGACCTCGGCGGCTGACGCCTCGCCGACGGCGGAGTGCAGCACCCAGTCGGCCGCCAGCGGTGCCAGCGCCTCGCGGCGCTTCTCGCTGAGCATCTTGGAGTCGCGCAGGCCCGCGGGGATGCCGCCGATCCGCGCGTCGACGATCGCCATGCCGACGGCGACGGGGCCGGCCATGGCGCCTCGCCCGACCTCGTCACAGCCGATCACGTAACGGACGCCGCTGGCGAAGAGCGCGTTCTCGACATCCAGGCTCGGTTCGGAGACAGCCATCTACTCGCCGCTCGCCGGAACCCCGGCGAAGACGCCGGGGTAGTTGTCGAGCCAGGCCCAGTGCGACAGCGGCCAGCTCACCACGAAGGCACGGCCGACGACATTGTCGATCGGCACGAATCCCTTGCCGGGGGTGTCGCCGTTGTAGCGGGAATCCTTGGAGTTGTACCGGTTGTCCCCCATCACCCAGAGCGAGTCGGCCGGAACGGTCGTTTCGAAGTCATCGCGCGAGACCCGCGTGTCGCCGACAGGCAAGGTCACATAGGGGCCCTCGTCGAGCGGAACGCCGTTCACACTCATCTGACCGAGGGCGTTGCAGCAGACGACGTGGTCACCCGGGAGGCCGATGACGCGCTTGATGAGGTGGTCGTTGCTGTCCGGTGCCGAGAGACCGACGACGGAGAGCAGCCAGTCGACGCTGGCCACGATCGGGTTCTGCTCGATCGGCACGGCCGGGGGCAGCCACCCGCCCGGGTCGCGGAAGACGACGACGTCGCCGCGTTCGATCGGCACGAGCTCGGGGATGAGCTGATTGACGATGATGCGATCATGCACCTGCAGCGTCTCGCGCATCGATTCGGACGGGATGAAGAACGACCGGATCAGGAAGGTCTTGACGACGAAGGAGACGACGATCGCGATCACGAAGATGATGAGCAGATCGCGCAGGAACAAGAGGAAGCCACGCTTGCGCGCGCTTCGACGCGTCGGCTTGCGGTCGCGGCGCAGCTCCTGGTCGGTTTCAGTCATTGCCGCCCGTTGTCGAATCTGTTGTGGTCAGTGCGAGTGTTTGCCCGTTAAGGGCTTGCCCGTTAAAGGGCTTGAGCCCCCCGCCCCAGTCTAGGGGTGGGGAGCTCAAGCAGAGATGTGCGAGACGTCTTAGAAGTCGCGCTTCTCCTTGATCTTCGCCTTCTTGCCGCGGAGTTCGCGGAGGTAGTAGAGCTTGGCGCGACGCACGTCACCGCGGGTCACGACCTCGATCCGCTCGATGACCGGGGAGTGCACCGGGAAGGTACGCTCGACGCCGACCTGGAAGCTGATCTTGCGAACCGCGAAGGTTTCGCGCACACCGTCGCCGGAGCGGCCGATGACGACGCCCTGGAAGATCTGAACACGCGAGCGCGTGCCTTCGATGATGTTGACGTGCACCTTGACGGTGTCACCGGCGCGGAAGTCGGGGATGTCCGACTTGAGGGATGCTGCATCGACTGCGTCGAGGATCTGCATGATGTTCGCTCTCTGTGCCCGCCACCGGTCGAACACTGAATAGTTTTCGGTAAGAAATTGTGTTGCTGCTCGCTCACACTCGAGAGTGTGTCGCTGGCTCCCCGGAGGCAGGGCCGTATTGCAGCACAATCGTCAATTGTGCCACGACATGGCCGTGCGCAGCAAAACGAGGCAGTCGCAGAGCGCGCGGATGCCGCGGCTCACCTCAGTCGCGCACCTCGTGGATGATGATCACGTCGGGGTCGTCGCCCGGCTTCCGCGCTGAGCCATGCTGCGTCGAGCCCTGGCCGGGCGCGCGCGGCGGAACTCCCGGCTGGCCGGGAGGCTGCGCCGCCTGCTCGAAGGCGTCCATCGTCTCGCGCATGCTGCGGGCGCCGTCGGTGACGAGTTCCCAGAGCGTCAGCCAGAACCCGACGATCGCGGTGAGCACGGCGATGACGACGAAGATCGTCGTCGACGGCCCGAAGAATCCCAGCCCGATCACCGCGCCGTGCAGCACGAGGTAGAGCAGAACGTCCTTCCACGACACCATCCGCGTGCTCCGGACGAGCGGCCGTGCGTAGACGATCAACGCGATCACCAGGAGGGAGATGAAGACGATGGGCGCGGCCACGAGCAGACCGACGAAGCCCCAGCCGCTTCCGCCGAAAAGTCCCCAGCCGACGAACAGCCACGCCGGCAGCACGAATGCCGCGAGGAACTGCCAATAGAAGAAGGCCCTGCGGATGACGTCGAAGCCTGTTTTCACCTGCTCAGCGTAACAAGAGAGAATAGGAGTCCGCTTAGAGAGGACGCCCATGATTGAGCTGCGCACCCCCGCCGAGATCCAGCAGATGGAGCCGGCCGGTCGCTTCGTGGCGAGCGTGCTCACCGCCACGGCCGCGGCGGCCAAGGTCGGGGTGAATCTGCTGAGCCTCGACAGGCTCGCGCACGACATGATCCGGGCCGCAGGCGCGGAGAGCTGCTACATCGACTACCACCCGAGCTTCGGCGCCAGCCCGTTCGGCAAGGTCATCTGCACCTCGGTGAACGACGCGGTTCTGCACGGACTCCCCCACGACTACGCGCTGCGCGACGGCGATCTGCTGACCCTGGATTTCGCGGCATCCGTCGACGGCTGGGTCAGCGACTCCGCACTCTCGATCGTTGTCGGCACCCCGCGCGATGAGGATCTGAAGCTCATCGACACGACGACGCGCGCCCTCGCGGCCGGAATCGCCGCAGCGCAGCCAGGCAACAAGATCGGCGACATCTCCGCCGCCATCGCCGCCGTCGGCCACGGCGACGGCTACACGATCAACACCGATTTCGGCGGTCACGGCGTCGGTCGCACCATGCACGGCGACCCGCACATCCCGAACGCCGGTCGCGCCGGCCGGGGGCTCCCCCTGCGCCCCGGTCTCGTCATCGCGATCGAGCCGTGGTTCCTGCACACGACCGATCGGATCGTGACGGATGCCGACGGCTGGACCCTGCGCAGCGCCGATGGTTCACGCGGCGCCCACATGGAGCACACGATCGCGATCACCGAGGACGGGCCGCTGATCCTCACCGCGAGGGGCTAGCCCCAGCGGGCTCAGCCTCTGTGCGCTAAGCCTCTGTGGCCTGCAGCTCCGGCGGCAACAGGTCCGGACGCACGCGTCGCGTGCGCTCAACCTGCTGCTCGTGGCGCCAGCGGGCGATCGCGCCGTGGTCGCCGCTGCGGAGCACCGGTGGCACCTCGCGCTCACGCCACACGGCCGGCTTGGTGTAGCTCGGGTATTCGAGGAGGCCGTCCTCGTGGGATTCCTCGACGAGGCTCTCCGGATTGCCGACGACACCGGGGATCAGGCGGCCGACGGCTTCGATCATGGCCATGACGGCCACCTCCCCACCGTTCAGGACGTAGTCGCCGAGGCTGACGAGGCGCACGCGTCCACGCGCTGCGTACTCGTCGAACACGCGCTGGTCGATGCCCTCGTAGCGGCCGCAGCCGAAGACGATGTGCTGCTCGTTGGCGAGCTCGCGCGCCATCTTCTGGTCGAAGCGCACGCCGGCCGGCGAGGGGAAGATGATGATCGGATCGGCGTCGGTCGGGCCGGCATCCAAAATCGAATCGAGCGCCTCGCCCCACGGCTCCGGCTTCATCACCATGCCGGCACCGCCCCCGGCCGGAGTGTCGTCGACGGTGTTGTGGCGGTCGTGAGTGAAATCGCGCAGGTTGTGCACGCCGAGTTCGATCAGGCCGTTCGCGCGCGCCTTGCCGAGCAAGGAGATGTCGAGCACATCGAAGAATTCGGGAAAGATCGTGACGATGTCGATGCGCATGGCTCAATTCTAGGAGAGGACCCCCACGGAGTTGGCCGCCAGGCTGCTCGCGACGGCGTCGTCGTAGCGCTCGGCGACGAGCGTGACCAGCTCAGCGGGCGGGAAACGGTCCGCGACGAGCAGAGGTGCGCTCACGACGTCGGCGCCGGCCTCGTGTGCCAGCGCAGCGAAGTAGCCCGGTGCCAGCAGGTAGCTGGCGAGCACGACTCTGCCGCCGGCCGCCCGCTCTCTCGCGTCGCTGACGGCGTCGGCCAGGCGCGGTGTTGCCGCCGAGATGAAACCGACCCCGACCTCGCGCCGCAGCACGACGCCCAGGCGCCGCGCCGTCTCAGAGCAGTCCGCAACCGCCCGCTGGTCGCTCGATCCTGCCGCGGCGAGCACGACGCGGTCGTCCGGGCGCAGCCCGGCCTCGCGCAAGCGACGGGCCAGCACTGCGACGAGCCGGTCATCGGGGCCGAGCGCCGCGGTGAGCACGGTGGTGTGCTCCTCGGCCGCGGCGAGCGCCTCGCGCAGGTCGACGTGTACGTGGTACCCGGCGGAGAGCAGCAGCGGGACGACGACAACGATTCCCCGCGGGTCGAGCGCCGCCAACGACGCCGCAACGTCTGGCTGCTGCACGTCGACGAATCCCGCGACGACGTCGAGCTCCTGGCGCGCCCTCGCGACCGAGTCGACGAGGGCGGCCACCGCGCCCTGCCCCTCCGCCGACGAGGTTCCGTGGGAGACGGCGAGCAGCGTCATTCGAACTCGATCTCGATGAATCCCGCGACGACGCGGGTGCGGAACGTCTTGAGGTGCAGCGCCGGATCGCTGAAGCACTCGCCGGTGCCGAGGTCGTAGACCTGCTTGAGCAGGGGCGATGCGATCGTCGGCCGCTCCCCCTTCGAGCCGACGATTCCCCTGGCCATCACATAGGCATCGGTCTGCGGGTCGCGGTGACAGACCGCATAGATCTCCTTCGGCGAGACCTTGAAGAGCGCGATCTGCTTCATGCGCAGGAGCACGGCCTCGCCCCACGACGGCTCGAGGTCGGCGAGGGCGCACGCCTGCTCCCAGACGGCCGTGCTGCGAGTCGTGTCCGTGTGTTCCAGTGTCATGCTCATGGCTTCTCGTCCTCTCATCGGGGCTCCAACGGATTCGACAGTACGCAGCGGATGTTTCGCGGGACGACAGCGCGTGTTACCTCCGGATGACGCGGACCTCACAGCGCCACACGGCACGGGTGGGACGCAGGACATCACGCGTTACACGCGGGTAAAGGCCGAGAAACGGCGCATCCATAGGCTCTGGGCAGTTCCGACAGAGAGACGAGGTCACCGATGCCTGCCGATGACAACAGAATCGCCACCGCAACAGACACCGCCGCCCGTGAGAATGCCGCCCGCCGAGTCGTCGTGATCGGCGGTGGGCCGGCCGCGCACCGGCTCGCCGACGCGATCGGCAGCCGCGACGAGGCTGGCCTCGTCCGCCTCACCGTGCTGAGCGAGGAGAACCACCTGCCATACGACAGGGTCGCGCTCAGCAGGCGCCTGCACGGCAGGGAAGACCTGACGCTGACGGCGAGCAGCCCGTGGAACAGCGACCGCGTGCAGATCCTCACCGGCACAACGGTCGTCGCGGTGGACCCGATCGCACGCACGGTGCGCGCGGCATCCGGCGCCGTCTTCGACTACGACGATCTCGTGTTCGCGACGGGGTCGAGCGCGCCCGTTCCCGAGATCCCCGGCAGCGAGCACGCCAGGGTCTATCGCACGATCGACGACGTCGACGCCCTCGTCGCCGAGACCGCAGCGCTGAGCGCACGCCTCGGCCGCCCGGCGAAGGTGCTGGTCGCCGGCGGAGGCCTGCTCGGGCTCGAGGCCGCCGGCGGCCTGCACCAGCTCGGCGCAGAAGCCGCTGTCGTGCACAGCGGCAGCTGGTTGATGTCCGCCCAACTCGATGAGGGCGCCGGGCAGGCACTGTCCCGGCTCATCACGGCCCAGGGGGTGACGCTGCACCTCGGCACTCGACCACGCAACATCGTCGTCGAGGAGGACAGGGTCGTTGCGGTCCGTTTCAGCAACGGCAGCACCGTTGCGGCCGACATCGTGATCTTCGCGATCGGCATCAGCCCGCGCGATGAGCTCGCCCGCGCGGCCGGCCTGACGATCGGCGCCCGCGGCGGTGTCGTCATCGGCGCGGATTGCCGCAGCTCCGACCCGAACATCTGGGCGATCGGCGAGGTGGCCTGCGTCGACGGTCGCTGCGTCGGGCTCGTCGCGCCGGCCAACGCCATGGCGGAGACGGTGGCCGACCGGCTGCTCGGCGGCCACGCCGAATTCGACACGATCGACGACGCCACGAAGCTGAAGCTCTCCGGCGTCGATGTCGCCAGCTTCGGCGATGCGATGGGCGAGACGGATGGCGCACTGGAGATCGTCTACGCCGACCCGGCCAGAGGGCTCTACCAGAAGCTCGTGATGTCGGACGATGCCCGCACGCTCCTCGGCGGCATCTTCGTCGGTGACGCCGCCCCGTACTCGGCCCTGCGCCCGCTGCTCGGTCGGCAGCTGAGTGCAGAGCCCGCCGCCTACCTCTCTGCCGCCGGCGCGCAGGCGCCGGCCGGAGACGAGCTGCCGGATGACGCGCTCGTGTGTTCCTGCAACAACGTGCGTGTCGGCACCGTGCGCGACGCCGTCCACAGCGGCACTGACGGAGAACCCTGCCACGACCTCGGCGAGCTGAAGGCATGCACGCGCGCGGGAACGCAGTGCGGGTCCTGCGTTCCGCTCGTCAAGAAGCTCCTGCAGGGAGAACTGGCGAAGGCCGGTGCGACGCTCTCCACGGCGCTCTGCGAGCACTTCGCGCTGAGCCGCCAGGACCTGTTCGAATCGGTGCGTGTGCTCGGCCTGCGCTCATTCGATGAGATCATCGAGCGCTTCGGCAGCGGCCGCGGCTGTGACATCTGCAAGCCGGTCGTCGGCTCGATCCTGGCCAGCCAGGGCAATGACTACATCCTCGACGAGGGTCGCGGCGCCCTCCAGGACACCAACGACCGTGCCATGGCCAACATGCAGAAGGACGGCAGCTACTCGGTCGTCCCCCGCATCCCCGGCGGCGAGATCACCCCGGCCAAGCTGGCCGTCATCGCCGCCGTCGCCACCCAGTTCGGGCTGTACACGAAGATCACCGGCGGCCAGCGCATCGACCTGTTCGGGGCCAGGCTCGACCAGTTGCCTGACATCTGGCGAATCCTCGTGGATGCCGGCTTCGAATCCGGCCAGGCCTACGGCAAGGCGCTGCGCAACGTGAAGAGCTGCGTCGGATCGACGTGGTGCCGTTTCGGCGTGCAGGACTCGGTGTCGATGGCCATCCGCTTGGAGCTGCGCTACCGCGGACTGCGCGCCCCGCACAAGTTCAAGTTCGGCGTCTCCGGCTGCGCCAGGGAATGCGCGGAGGCGCGGGGCAAGGACGTCGGGGTGATCGCCAGTGACAAGGGGTGGAACCTCTTCGTCGGGGGCAACGGCGGCTTTCAGCCCAGCCACGCCCAGCTGCTGGCATCCGACCTCGACGACGAGACGCTCATCGCGTACATCGACCGGTACATGATGTATTACATCCGCACCGCGGACCGTCTGCAGCGCACGGCCAGGTGGATCGAGGAACTGGACGGCGGGCTCGATCACGTGCGCGATGTCGTCGTGAATGACTCGCTCGGGCTGGCCGCCGAACTCGAGGCGGCAATGGAACGTCATGTGGGGAGCTACGAGGATGAGTGGGCTGCTACGCTGGCCGACCCAGAGAGACTTCGCCGTTTCCGCTCATTCGTGAACGCGCCGGGCACACCGGATCCGAGCATTGGCCGCGTTCTCGAGCGGGGTCAGATGCGGCCGGCTCTTCCTGGTGAGGCGGAAGACGGCAAGGTCATGCTGAGCGGCCCGAGTATTCCCGTGAGAGGACAGTGACGATGACGGATACACCGATCGCGGATGCGGCGCGTACACGCGGCCGCGTGACACTCGTCGGCGGTGGCCCGGGCAGCGAGGGACTCATCACCGTTGCCGGCGTCGACGCCCTGCGGAGCGCCGATGTCGTGCTCTACGACCGCCTCGCCCCGCAGGCTGCGCTGCGCGAGCAGGCGCCGAACGCCATCCTGATCGATGTGGGCAAGCAGCCGGGCCATCACCCGGTGAGCCAGAGCGGCATCGAGGCGCTCATCGTCGAGCACGCCAGCACGGGTGCCCACGTCGTACGGCTGAAGGGCGGCGACCCCTATGTGCTCGGTCGCGGCAGCGAGGTGGTGCTCGCCTGCCACAGGGCCGGCATCCCGGTCGTGGTGATCCCCGGCGTGAGCAGCGCGATCGCCGTGCCGGCAGCCGCCGGCATCCCGCTCACCCACCGCGGGGTCAGTCGGCTCTTCACCGTGGTCTCCGGGCACGCACCGCTCTCAGACGACGAGCTCCTGCATCTCTCCGGGCTCGGCGGCACGATCGTCGTGCTCATGGGCATCAACACGCTGCCGTCGCTCTGCAGTGGGCTGCTGCGGCACGGCACGCCGGCCGGCATGCCGATTGCCATCATCGAACGTGGCTTCAGCGACACCCAGCGCACGACCATCGCCGATCTCGGCAGCATCCTGGCCGAGGCCTCCGCCGCCCGCGTCTCCTCCCCCGCCGTGTTGGTGATCGGCGAGGTCGTTCGTCTCGCGAACGACGGCGACGCCGATGCCGTGTCGCTGATGACGCGCGCGGCCCGCGTCGATTCCGATTTCGGCGCCGGTCTGGTCGACGCGTGACCACACGTCATCCGGGCGTCCGGACTGACGCACAGCGCGTGACCACGCATCATCCGGGGGTCCGGAGTGACGCACACGACGAGCCGGTCATCGGGCTCCGACCCGACCAGCTCCACGGCTTCCGCATCGCGGTGACCAGCGACCGCCGTTCCGGCGATCTCATCGACGCCTTCGAGCGCCGTGGCGCGAGCGTGATGCACGCGCCGACGCTGCACATCGTCAATGCCGCAGAGGACGAGCCCGTCATCGCCGACACGCGGGAGATCATCGCGGCGCGCCCCGATCTGCTGCTCGCCACGACGGCGTACGGGATCCGGCGCTGGTTCGATGTTGCGGATGCCGCAGGCCTGGGTGACGCACTCACCGAGGCGCTCAGCGGCACCAGCATCCTCGTGCGTGGCCCCAAGGCGCGCGGCGGCATCCGCGCGGCCGGGCTCGATGACGTCGGGATGAGCGCGGAGGAGACGAGCGCATCGCTCGTCGACAAGGTGCTCGAGGAGTTCCCGCCCGGACTGACCGTTGCCGTGCAGGTGCACGGGCACCAGGATGAGCTGCAACTCGACCGTCTGCGCGCAGTGCATCCCCGCGTGCTCACCGTCGCACCGTATCGCTGGGTGGCTCCTGATGACTCGGACCACCGGGTGCGTCGCCTGGTCGATGCCGTCTGCGCGGCGCAGCTGGACTGCATCACATTCACCAGCGCGCCGGCCGTCGACGCCCTGCTGAGTGCGGCCGACGAGCTCGGCCGCCGCACGGAGCTACTCGCGGCGATGCGCGACACGGTGCTGACGGCCGCCGTCGGCCCGGTGACGGCTGCCCCGCTGATCGCGGCCGGGCTCGAACCGATCCAGCCGGAGCGGTTTCGGATGGGGGCGCTGATCCGCCTCGTCTGCGAGCACCTGGAGCAGGCGCACGTCGACGCCGTTCAGACCGTGGCGGGCCCCGTGCTGCTGCGCGGAACCGTCGCGCAGATCGGTGAGAGCCGCATCGCGTTGACGCCGAGCGCCCTGGCGATCTTCCGCACGCTGTACGCGGCGCGTGGCGCCGTCGTCTCCCGCGATGAGCTCGCCCGCGTCCTTCCCGGCGATGCCGACGATCACGTGCTGGAGATGGCGCTCAGCCGGCTCCGACAGTCGCTGGCGAGACCGGGACTCATCGCGACGGTTGTGAAGCGCGGCTACCGGCTGAACGTCTGAGCCGGCTCGCGCATGTCCGGACGCCGAGAAGGCCACCGGCTCGCAGTGCTGCGTGCCGGTGGCCTTCTCGTAACGTTCCGTTTCACCGCGCTCGAAAGCGGCGGTGATGGCGGTGTCTAGTCTTCTGTCGAACCACCATCGGCTGCGATATCCGCCTCGCCGGCCTCGACGGGCTCCTCCGGCAGCTCTTCGAACAGTCCGTTCGGAGGCGTGACGGTTACGACACCGGCTTCGATGTCGACGGAGGCGACGATGGCCTTGACGAATGGCACCATCACTTCGCCGCTCGGCGTCTTGACGATGATGAGGTCCTGTGCCGGGAAGTGCTCGATTCGGGCGACCTGGCCGACGGTCACACCGTCGCGCACGACGGCGAGGCCGGCGAGCTGGTGGTCGTACCAGGCGTCTTCCTCATCGGGCGACTCGGTGTCGTCCTGGTCGATCCAGAGAATCGCCTTGGCGAGGCCTTCGGCGGCGGTGCGGTCGGAGACTCCGACGAAGAACCCGACGGGGTGGCTGTTGTACCAGCGCAGCTCGGCGAGTTCGAGGGTCTTTCCGTGCCACGGGGAGTCCGTGGGGACCTGCAAGGAGAACACGGCGCCCGGGACGAAACGTCGCCCCGGGTCGTCCGTGAAAAGCTCCAGCTTGATTGCACCCTTGAGTCCGTGCGCCTTGGTCAGGCGCCCAACCCGCAGTTGCGTGCGGCGCGCGTCGTCGTCACTCACTTCAGTAGTCAGTGTCGACGACGTCAACGCGTACACGCTTGCCATCGGCCAGCGCAGCCACGAGGGTGCGCAGGGCCTTGGCGGTGCGTCCGGCGCGACCGATCACCCGGCCGAGGTCCTCGGGATTCACACGAATCTCGAGAACATCGCCACGGGGTGAGCTCTTGGCCACAACCTGCACGTCGTCCGGGTGATCAACGATCCCCTTGACGAGGTGCTGCAAAGCGGGAGCGAGCAAGACTAGGCCTGCTCGTCCGCTGCAGGAGCCTCGGTGGTCTCGTCAGCGTCAGCTGCGGGAGCCTCTTCCTTGGCGGCGGGCTTCTCAGCCTTCGGCTTCAGAACCGGCTTCTTCTTCTCGTCGGCGACGAAAGCAGCCTTGGGCTCCTTGACCTGAACGGTGCTGACGGCATCCTTGTCACCCTTGAAGCGACCCCAGTCGCCGGTGAGCTTGAGGATGGCCGCGACCTGCTCGGTCGGCTGTGCGCCGACGCTGAGCCAGTACTGGGCACGCTCGGAGTCAACCTCGATGAAGGAGGGGTTCTCGGTCGGGTGGTACTTGCCGATCTCCTCGATGACGCGACCATCGCGCTTGGTGCGCGAGTCGGCAACGACGATGCGGTAGTACGGTGCGCGGATCTTACCCATGCGCTTGAGACGAATCTTGACAGCCACAATTCTCCTGTGTGTTTTGTGAAATGGGCGAACTGACAGCCGTGAGCGTGGGGTGCACACTCGGCAAAAGCTCAAAGGGGCACTGTAAGTCTGATTAGAGGGTCGGACGAAACAGTGCTCGACAGACCATTCTTGCAGATATCGGCTCGCTTCCCCAATTCGCACCCCAAACATTTCGATTTCGGATGCCGCGACGCCCGCCGCGGCGGCGCGTGCCAGAATTGCAACGCAGCGCTCCCCCGGCTCCCGCGCAGAATGGTGACCCAGTGCAGATCAGTTTCGCCGAGTCCCCCCGCGGGACGGTGGGCATCGAATGGGAGTTGGCGCTCGTCGACGGCGCGAGCGGTGAGCTCGTCGGTGTGGCCGCCGAGGTGCTGGACGAGCTCGCCGCTGACGATGGCACGCGGCATCCGCACATCACGGGCGAACTGCTGCTGAACACCGTCGAACTCGTCTCCTCCGTGCACGAGAACGTCGGCGACGCCGTGCGCGAGCTGCAGGGCCAGATGAGCGAGGTGCGCGCGGTGACCGATCCGCGCGGCGTCGAGCTGATCTGCAGCGGTTCGCACCCGTTCAGCCAGTGGTACGACCAGCAGGTGACCGACAAGCCCCGCTATCACCGCCTGATCGAGCGCACCCAGTGGTGGGGGCGCAACATGATGATCTGGGGTGTGCACGTGCACGTGGGCATTGACGCCCGCGATCGGGTACTCCCGCTGCTCGGCGGCCTCAGCAGCTACCTGCCGCACCTCCTGGCGCTCTCGGCGTCGAGCCCGTTCTGGGCCGGCGTCGACACCGGGTACGCCTCGAACCGGGCGCTCATGTTCCAGCAGCTGCCGACGGCCGGCCTTCCGTACGAGCTCTCCGATTGGAGTGAGTACGAACGCTACGTGCACGACATGACGGTGACCGGCATCATCGATGACTACACGGAGGTGCGCTGGGACATCCGGCCGTCACCGCACTGGGGAACCATCGAGATGCGCGCGTGCGACGGGGTGTCAAGCGCCGCGGAGCTCGCAGCGGTCGCCGCGCTGATCCATTGCCTCGTCGAGCACCTCGAACGCCGGCTCGACGCCGGCGAGACCCTCGGCTGGTTGCAGCCCTGGTATGCCCGCGAGAACAAGTGGCGGGCGGCCCGCTACGGCCTCGACGCCGAGATCATCCTCGACGCGGGTGGCCGGGAGGCCCTCGTGACGGACGAGCTCAGCCGCCTCGTCGATGAGCTCGCCCCGATCGCGGCGGATCTGGGCTGCAGCGCGGAGCTGGCCTCCGTGCTCGACATCGTGCGGCACGGAGCCAGCTACCAGCGTCAGCTGCGGGCTGCGCAGGCGTCAGACGGTGATCTACGGGCCGTCGTCGCCTCGCTCGCACGCGAGCTCCGAGACGGCGTCGGGGCCTAGCCCCTGCGCGACCGGGCCGGGCCCGGCGGAGCACCGTCCGCGACTAGACGGCGTTCTTCTCGTCGCGCCAGGCGAGCCAGTCGCGGACGGGGCCGAGGTCGAAGAGTGGGCCGGTGATGCCCACCGTGAACAGCGTCGCGCCGAGGGCGTGCAGGGCGTCGGCATCCGCGATCGTGCGGTTCCTCAGCTCGACGGACACCTCGATGTCGGCGAGCTCGCGCTGCTCGCGTTCGCACCAGCCGGCCAGCACGCCGAGCTTGTGCTCGAGGGTCGCCGGCGAGCTGAAGGAGTGCCAGATGTCCGCGTGTCTGGCGACCAGGCGCAGCGTCTTCTTCTCCCCCGCCCCGCCGATCAACACGGGGATGTCACGGGTGGGCGCCGGGTTCAGCTTGGCCCAGCGCGCTTCGATGCGCGGGAGGGATTCCGCCAGCGCGTCGAGCCGGCTGCCGACGGTTCCGAAGTCGTAGCCGTACTCCGTGTAGTCACGCTCGAACCAGCCGGAGCCGGTGCCGAAGATGAAGCGCCCCGCGTCGCCGCCCCGCGCGCTGATGTGGTCGATCGTGCGCGCCATGTCTGCCTGCAGATCCGCGTTGCGGTAGCTGTTGCAGTTGACGAGCGCGCCGATCTCGATCCGGCTCGTCTGTTCCGCCCACGCCGCGAGCATCGTCCACGA
>JBEVGZ010000251.1:0-3041 GCA_040511515.1 Microterricola sp. | reverse complement strand
AGCGTCGACACCACGCTGTCTGCGCAAAGGGCCGGAGTGCTGGCCACCGCGGTCGACATCACCGTTCCGGCAAGGCCGCCGCAGAGGCCGGCGACGGTCAAGCGAACGGTGTTGCTCGATGCAGCGACGCGTCCGGCCACAGTCGAACTGCGGCTGGCACCCGGCGAACCCCTCGCGTATGAATGGCAGGTCGTCAACCACGTACAGGTCAACGGGGCGGTGGAAACGATCGGCGGGCCACCTCGACGCGCCGATCGCGCGCACCTCACGCTCACGCCGGACGACTACGGCATCGGCTTCGTGCCGGTCGATGCGGACGCTTCCTTGCTGGCGCAGGCGGTGGTCGAGGTCGAGTGCATCGGCACGCGCGGAGCACACCCGTGGCTCGTTCGGGGGGTTCTCGATGCGGCGCACCCGAGCGTGGCACTCGCCCTGCCCGCAGACGTGGCTGATGCGCAAATCGGCGCTTGCGCGGTGGCGCTTGCCGACGGTTGCCGCCGTCGCATGCCCGCCATGCCCGCGCGTGCGCTGCGGATCGATCCATTCAGCTTTGAAGGATCGGGCGTGCGTGCCGTCGAAGTGCAATGCGCCTTCGATGACGATCCCGAAGCTGCCGAAGTGCTGGTGGAGTTGGCGCCCGAGGAGCCGATCGGCGACGCGGTCCGGGGTCAACGGGTGCGCCTGACGCGCGCCAATCCGACGGCCCGCTGGTCCTGGCTCGCGCTCTCGCCATTTCGCTCCGGCTTTCGTTGGCGGATGGCGGGACAGGACGACTGGTCTCCAGTTCTTCAACCCGATGCGCCGCTGGTGGTGCCCGGCGGCCGTCGCAACGCGGGAGATGCCGTGGCTACTGAGAGCTTCGAGATCGACGGCGTCCGGCTCACGCCTGTCGCCGGCCAGCCAGCGACATGGGCCTACCGACCGGACGCAGCCGGCATTGCGCCGGGCCCGGGCGGCAGGCCGCAGTTCACGCTGATCGAGGCCGGGCCGGTGGCGATGCTGGCGCTGACCGCGATGTGGGGAGTCGTCGCAGATCGGCTGGAAGCGGTGCGCGCCAAGCTGGCGGAGAGGGCGAGGCTGCCGGTGCGCCAAGTGACGCTGAGCCCGGCGGCGGTCGACGTGCACGAGGTCTCGCTGCTGCTCGGCGACGGGGCCGGGGCCTTCACCCCGCTCGCGAATACGACGTCTTCCGGCGCACCGCCTCACCATGCCGCTTTCAACGTCACGCTCGACGCGGGCCAGCTCGAACGGGTGAAGAAGGCCGTCGCGGGAAAGCGCGGCTGGCTCGCCGTGCGCTATGTCGTTCGCAATCAGCCCCCCGCCGTGCGCGCCGCGTCCTCGACCACATCGAGCTCGGCAAGTACCAGCACGACGGTGACGCGATCGGCCGACGGCGCAACCGTCGCCACCCGCGACGCGAGCAGCGTCGAGCATGCCGCGTCGAGCGGCACATCGTCCGCGGCGCCGGCCGCGCCCGTCGAAGTCTTCCAAACCGATGCGGCGGACTGGGGTCTCCACGCCCGTTGATCACTCGCAATCGCCTTCTGAAAGGACTCGAACATGCTCAAGATAGACGACCTCCGCACGCTGCATGGCATGCAGGTCAACGGCGACGACCAGAGCGACCACACCTTCTACATCCTGCCGGACAACCCGACCTTCGCGCGAATGAGCAACGGCGCGCTGGCTCTGCGCTTCGTCGAGTACGGCCAGTTGCGCGAGGACGGCGGCAAGAAGTTCGGCGGCTTCGTCGCTTTCGACACCGAGCTCTCGGTGCCGGCCGACAAGGAAGCGAAGATCGTCGCCGAGCTGCAGAAGGAGGTCGACCAGCGCTATCAGCAGCGAGGCCAGCAGCCTCCGGCAGTGAAGATCGCGCCGCTGAACTACACCGACGGCACCGTGTCGCTCGTGCTGACCGAGGGCAACGCGATCGTCGAGAAGATACGCGGCGCGGCCAAGCCTTCACTCTACGGACGCAACATCGCCTCGTTCATGATGGAACTGAGCGAGCTCGGCACCGCGATCTTCAAGGAGACGCTGAGCACCGGCTCGGCATCGGGGGTCCAGGTCGTCTACAACCTCAACTACTACGCACGCCTGCCGAAGATGAGCGCCTGGGGCACCTGGAACGCCTCGGAGTTCTACAGCTTCTTCCAGGACATCGATACGGAAGACAACTTCTGGAGCGAGGACAGCTACACCGAGGTCGTATCGTCCAGCCGCTACAAGAACGACGTCACCAAGAAGCACTTCGAGTTCACGCAGTCTCCCAACCTGAAGCCTGAAGAGCAGGCCAAGCTGGAGGCCGAGATCCGCGCGATGATCGACAAGGATCTCGCCGCCGCGGTCCAGCGCAACATGCTCAAGGAGATCGCCGAGGTCGACCCGGACACCAAGGCGTTGCAGGAGGGCCAGGACATCGAGGACATCCGCCGCCAGGTCAACAAGTCGCAGATCGCCAACGTGCGCGTCGAATGGAGCGAATCCAAGGCGATCATCACCGAGAAGCATCCGCAGGGCATGCTGCCCACGGTGACCTCGCTGAAGAACGCGCAGAACCAGCCGATCCGCTGGGAGGACCACTACTCGAAGATCAACGTCGACGAGTTCCTGAAGACCGTGCAGGTGACGATGCACGTCAATGCCGACTTCGCGACCCTGCCGATCCACAGCGTCGAGGTGAAGATCAGCTACCCGCACGGTCCGAACGCGAAGACGCAGGAGTTCACCTTCACCAAGCCGGACGACGTGGCCAAGTTCGAGGCCTTCGTGCACCAGGGCATCCGCAAGTTCCGCTATTCGTACGCGGTCAACTACAAGAACAGCAGTTTCAGATACCAGTCCAAGGAGGTCGAGACCGACGATACCAACCTCACCATCAGCGTCGACGACCTCGGCGTGCTGGTGCTCGACATCGCGCCTGGCGACATCAACTTCGGCCAGGTCGGACGCGCACAGATCGTCGTGCGCTACGACGAGGGCGAGATGCCGATCGAAGCCAAGTTCAACATGACCAAGGACGCGCCCCAGTTCGCCGTCCG
>JBEVGZ010000250.1:0-5862 GCA_040511515.1 Microterricola sp. | reverse complement strand
AGACCAGCGTGCCGGTCGGCGACGACTTCACCATCGAGTCGCCGGCACCACACGGCTACGCCGCAGCAGTGAACGCGGACGGCTCGCGGGACTGCGCGCTGATGCACGACGACACGAAGCTCTCGCCATCGCTATCCGGAGTGACTGGCGGCGTCGTCTCGACACTCGACGACCTCAAGCGCTGGTCGCAGGTGCTGGCGGAGGGGAGCCTGCTGAGCAACCGATCGGCCGATGCCCAGCTGGCCACGATCCCACTCGGCGGCGACTCCCCGACATGGAAGGGCTACGGCCTCGGGGTGCAGACGCTCGGCCCCCTCGTCGGCCACGACGGTGAGATCTCCGGCTTCCTCACTGCGGCATACACCGACCCGGTGACCGGCTTCACCGTCGTGGTCATGCTCAACAACTCGACGGCAGGCAAGGGCTTCGCCCAGAACCTGGCAATGCAGTTGGCCTCGATCGCGTCCAAGGCGCCGGCCGCCGGTGGGGCGAGCGCTCCGGTGCTCGAGCTGCCGTGGTCGGCGGAGCAGGCGACTGCCGCGCTGCAGGCCGCTGCGGTCTGCCAGCCGGCCCCGGCGGGCTAGCCGGCCGGCCCGGCACGCATCCAGAGTCCATGGAGTGCGGCCACACGGCCAGCATGGAACGTTTCAAACATCCACCTGGCCGCGCTCAATTGAGTGCGGGCACGCGAAGGGCGGCGCCCCCACGAGTGGGAACGCCGCCCTGGGCCTGCCGCCGGGCTACTTGGCCCGGCTGGCCTTGAACTTGGCGCTGACCCGGTTGAGGATCTGACTGGCCAGCTCCGGGTCGATGCCGTGTTCCGCGGCGAAGGCGTCGAGCGTTGCACGGCTCGGCTCCGGCACGGCACCCGTTGCCTGCACCTGCTGTGCAACGACGGTTTCGGCGGCGGCGATCGCCTCTGCCACCACCGGGTCGATAGGGGCAGAGGCCCGCTCAACCGGCGGTGCGACGGGTGCGGCGGCCGGCGCTGCCGCGACAACAGGCGCCACAACAGGCGCCGAAACGGGCGCGGCCGGTGCGGCGACGACCTTCGGCGCCGCGACCAACTCCGGCGCCGTGACGCTGGGCGATGCGGCGTTCTTGCCGGAGCCGGAGCCGGAGCGCGACCCCGCAGCGCCGGAGCCCGATCCCGAACCGGCGCCAGAGGCCGCACGGTCGCGCCCGGCAACGGTGCCGCCGACGGCGCCGCCGGCAGCCCCGCCGACGACCGAGTTCAGCAGCTCACGCACTCCGACGCCCATCGTGGACTTGAGCACGGAGTCGACCTCGCTGAAGCCGCTGGCCACGTTCTTGGAGAGCTGCGATGCGCCGTCGGTCGAGATGACGGTGAGCTGATCGATGTTGCCCATCGGGGCGGCGAGTTCGTGCGCGATCAGGGGCAGCGACTCGATCATGCGCAGCTGGATGAGCGCATCGGACTGTTCGGCGACGGCCTGTGCGGAGAGGCGCGTGGCCTCCGCCTCTGCCTTACCGCGGGCGAGGATCGAGCCGGCCTCTGCCTCACCCTCGACCCGCACGGCCTCTGCGGCGGCGACACGGGAGTCGCGGGAGGAGTTGGCGGCGGCGACAGCGGCGGCGGCCTGCGCCTCCGCGGTCACGCGGATGCGGTAGCTCTCGGCATCCGCCACCGCGTTGACCTCGGACTCGAGCTCCGCCTTCTTCAGCTGGGCGCGCTTCTGTGCGGTGAGCTCCTGCTGCTCGATGATGTTCTGCTGTGCGGTGGCCTCGGCCAGCGGACGCGCGGCCTCCGACTCGGCAGCGGCACGGTCGGTGTCGAGCTTCAGCGCCGCGCGACGCAGGGCGAGCGTCGCCTCGGCCTCCGCAACGGCCTGCTCGGCGGCGATGGCGGCCTGGCGGGCCTCGCGGGTCGATGCGGCCTCGGCCACCTCGGCCGCTGCGCGCACCTTGGCCTGCTCGGCACGACCGATGTCGTTGATGTAGTTGTTGTCGTCGGTGATGCCCTTGATCTCGAAGGAGTCGACATCGAGGCCCTGGTTCGCGAGCGATTCGCGCGCGGTCGAGAGCACCGTCGCGCCGAGTTCGTCACGGCGCTGGATGATCGTCATCACGTCGGTGGCACCGATCGATGCGCGCAGCGAACCGGAGAGCACCTCCTGGGCGAAGGAATCGATGTTCTTGTCCTGGCCGAGGAAGCGCTGGGCCGCGGCCAGGATCGAGGCGTGCTCCTCGCCGACCTTGACGATGGCGACGGCGTCGACGGTGATCGTGACACCATTGCGGTCCTGGGCGAGGGCCGTGACCTCGATCGCGCGGGAGCGCAGCTCAAGCTTGTGCACCTTCTGGAAGAACGGCGTGATGAACACACCCTGGCCGACCACGATGCGCTGACCGGATGTCTCGCGCGCCTGCCCGTCGATGACGGTGCGCTTCGAGCGCTTGCCCGTGATGATCAGGGCCTCATCGGGCCCTGCGTTCTTGTAGAGCGTCTTGCTGTAGATCAGGGCGATGATCAAGACGATGACGACGGCGCCGATGATTGCGGGAATCGGGCCGAACCAGAAGTCGAACACAGGGGTCCTTTCGATGGGAGAGGGCCGCGGGGCGACGGGCGAGCATGCGCCCCCAGCACGTTCCATCGAATCCTTGCAGCAAATGCCGCGCAGCGCGACCCGCGCGCGAATGCGTCAGGCCGTGCGCTGCGCTTCGCTCTCCTGCGTCATCGAGAACAACGCCGCCAGGCTCGGTTGTCCGCCGGAGCGGTGGGCTGCCCGCTGCCGCTCCGCCCCCGTCCCCTCGGTGAGCATGCGCTGCAGCTGCCTGTCGACCTCGTCGCGGTCCCCGCTCTCATCGAGGGCATCCCCGATGAACGTCATGAGTCCGGCAATGGCCTCGCGTGCGGGCACGATGTCGCCGGAGAGGGCGTCGAAGACCCCGTTCGACGTGCCGTCGCGGGTGGCAAGCCAGAGCGCGGCATCGATCAGCTCGCCAGGGTGGTCCGGAACACTCATCGTGGGGCGCGTGGCCGTGACCGTTGCGACGAGGGCCCGTGAGAGTGCGGCAAGCAGCACGGTGTCCTGTGCGCGCAACTGCGCGTCGAACACCCGGATCTCGATGGTCGGGTATCTCTCAGACAGGCGCGCCCCCCACGCGATCGTCGGCAGGTCCAGAATCGCGCCGCTTCGCACCAAGCGCTGCGTCCTGCGGGCGTAGTCGTCGGCATCGCGGAAGTACGGCGGCACGCCGGCGACGCCCCAACGCCGCAGCACCAGACAACGCCAGCTGCCGAAGCCGGTGTCTGCGCCCTTCCAGAACGGTGAGTTCGCGCCCAGCGCGAGCAGTACCGGCAGCCACGGGCGCACCCCGTTGAGCGCGCGGATGCCGGCATCCCGATCGGCCACCTCGACGTGCACGTGCACGGCATTGATCTGGTGGTCGTTCACCATGGCACGGATGTCGGAGCGCACGCGTGCGTAACGGGCATCCGGTGTGAGAGGCGGATCGATGCCCGTGTCGAATGGCATGCCGGTGCCGGCAGCAAGCGCGTCGAACCGGGAGGAGAGCGAGCCGAGGGCCGTGCGAAAGCCGCCGAGGTGACTCAACGCCTCATCGAGCCGGGTGCAGATGGGGGAGGAGTACTCGATCTGGGAGGCAAGGAACTCGTGGTGAACGTAGTCGCCAAGAACCGGGTCCTGGGCGAGCTCTTCACGCAGGCTCTCGGCACGCGCGACCGGCGAGAGACGCCAAGGGTCGAGCAGCATGAACTCTTCCTCGATGCCGAACCGGACCATGGCGGCCCCCTCTCAAAGCGAAGCTTTGCGCCGCGGTCTCATCGCCGGCGATGTCTCCCTGTCAGTGTCTCCCCGAGTCGACCTGCCGTCAATGGTTGCGCAGCATCGAGATGAGCTCGCTCTTGCGCCTCCCCGAATAGTTGCGCAGCCCGAGTTCCTTCGCCCGCTTCCGCAGTGCGGGAACCGTCCAATCCTCGTAGTCCCCTGATTGGCCGCCGCGGCGGCCGATGGTCGCCCGACCTTCTTTGGCCGCCGCGTTCGAGATGCGGGCGGCCTTCTCCTTCGAAGCGCCGTCGCGGCGGAGCTCCTCATAGAGTTCGGGGTCTTTCAGGCTCGGGTTCTTTCCCGGCATCGCCTTCTCCGCTGCCATCTCGGAAGCGAGCGTCACACCTTGTTGCGCCCGCTCATGGAGCGGATGAGCCAGGCGATGATTGCGATCACGGCCAGGATGATGCCCACCCAGAGTAAGAAGTTCAGCGACTCAACCAAGCCGCCCGTGATAGCGAGAATGACGGCGACAACGATGATGATCACCAGCAGTATGTTCACGAGTTTCTCCTTGTTCGCGACGCGGACGGATAACGGCATCAACGTACGCCGTTTCCCCACAATGTCAAGCGGTGGCCTCCCAGACAAGGGCTTGACAGCGATGTGCGGTGAGCAAAGCGCCCCTGTCGTTTCGACGGGTGAAGTGGCAGTGTTGACAGTGATGAGGAGGCGTCATGGCAGCCGAACACATTGCGATCGAACGATGGTGGCCGCAGCTGATCGCGGCAAGCAAACACCGGATCCAAGGGGACATCGACGCGCCATTGCCGGATGAGATCGTCCGCCAGATCGAGGCGATCATCGGCCGCGACATCGAGGGCGACGGCTGGGCGTTGACGGAGGGCGAGAAGGACTTCATCCGCACCCAGGGTGAGCCGGTCGACTGAATCGCACGGCTCCGGTCGGGCGCACAGCGCCGTCGGTCAGTCGTCGAGCGTCTCGCGGAGCTTGGGTGCGAGCGCGATGTCGTGCGCGACTCGCGCGGCCTCGACGCTCGAGATGTCGAGCCCGCTCTCGGCGAACCGTGCGATCAGGGTTGCGCTGATCGTCGACTCCGCCCGCCCGCTGAACTCGGTGCTGGTGCGGGCGATGATGTCGGCAACCTTCTGCGCCTCGGTCAACTGATCGTCCTCACTGAGTGGCTGCTCGCGCTGTGCGGCCGTGCCGGCCCCGCTGGATTCAGGCATTCGTCGTCAACTCCTCATGCGGTGGTGTTCCTGCCTGTCAACGCTAGGCGAGAGAGGGTGCAGCCGAAAGGGGGAACGTCGAAGCCGCTGATCTCGGAGCTCGGTGTGGGAGAGTTTCGTAGCTTTCTTCACAAATTCTCCTGTGGATAACAATGTGAAAACTCATGTGTAAACGCCGGAAACAGGGGCACTCAGCATGTGCACTTGGCTGTGGATAACCACTTTGAACAGGCTGTGAGTGATCGGTGCGCCTCCGCATCACCCCAGGGCGCTGATGCGGTGCGCGCGCGGGTGAATATCGAATGACATTTCGAGTCGACATCCGTGATTCGCGCGCGAATCGGACCGGCGAGGCCTCACGGGCGCCGCGGCAACGGGTAGGTGGCGAGCACCGTGCGGCCTGCGGGGTGCGCACGCGGCAGCATGTCGACGATCGCGATCTGGCTGAGTGAGAGCGCCTCGCCCGCGCTTACCCTGGCGTGGCCCTTGACGGTGACATGGGGGCGAAAGCCGTCCCCCGTGAACGCCGGTTCCTCCGGTGCGGCCGCGAAGGGACGCACGGCGTCGACGAGCGTTCGGTGCAGTCGCGTCAGCTCGGGATGCTCGCGCACCAGGGTGACCGGGATGTCGTGGCGGCGACCGAACAGCTCGTCGTGGTCCGCCACGACGCTGAGAGCGTGCTGCCCGGCGCAGGCAGCGGCAACGGCGTTGGCGATCGTGGCGGGCTCGGCGCCGCTTTGGAATGGCGGCAACACCGTGATGTGCAGCGGCCAGTCCCGCACCGCGAAGCTGTCGCCGACGATGAGCGGGGTGAGCGGCAGAACGATGACGAGGCGCGACATGCGCCGAGTCTAAGG
>JBEVGZ010000249.1:0-5564 GCA_040511515.1 Microterricola sp. | reverse complement strand
CCCGGCTTGAGTTCGTAGCGCTCACCCGATTCGTCGAAGACGATCGTGAGGCCGGCATCCCGCATCACGCGGAACAGGTCACGGGCCGACTGCAGCCCGGGCTGGCGGGAGGAGACGGACTCCCCCTCGCGGGCGACGGTGAGCACGCGGCGCATGTCGCCGACGGCCTCACGGCCGGACTCGACGATCGCCCCGACGACGCGGGCGGCCGAACTGGGGTCGCTCTCCGCGGTGTAGCGCGCACCCTCCGCCTGTGTGATCAGGCGGGAGACGTTGAGCACGGCGACGTCCTGCAGTTCGCGCACGATGCCGAGGCGGCCGGTCTGCTCGGCGAGCGAGAGTTCGAGGTCGATGCGGGTGCGCTCGGCGCTCGTCCAGTCCCGATCGCTCCGGCGCAGGCGCCTGGCGGCCCTGAGCCAGAGCAGCAGTGTCACTGCCAGAGCGAGCACAAGCACCGCCGCCACGATCAACAGCACCGACGACGACGCGTCGCTCTGCAGCCATTCGGCCATGTCTTGCCTCCACTCGAAACGGGCCGCACCGAGTGCAGCCCGCGTTCGATTTTAGCGAGCGGATGCCGCAGAAGCAGCATCCGCCCGTTTTCCTCCTGCCTCGGAGGCCCCCGCTAGCGCTCCGGACGGTTCGCCCGCAGCACCTCGAGGCGCGCCCGATACTCGGTCTCGTCGATGTCGCCGCGGGCATAGCGCTCGGAGAGCGTCTGCTCGGCAGAGACGGTCGGTGCCCAGCCGTGAGGGCCGTAGCCGCGCGAGGCGCCGCGCCAACGGCGGCCCATGAAGACGAAGAACAGCACGAACAGGGTGATCCAGAAGATCGGGATCAGGATGAAGAGCCAGCTCGGCCCGCCCCAGCCGTAGGGATGGGCGGAGACTGCGGCGACGGCCCCAGAGACGGCCGGTGCGGTGATGAGTGATGTGAACATGGTGGGATCCAATCGACGGGTGAGCGATCGGGTGCGACCGCTCCTCCAGCCTCGCCGGATGCCGCATACGGCGAATCCGCCCACGGCAGACACTTCGGCTGCTCCCCCGGGAGTACGCCGGCCTGGCTCAGGTCCAGCCGGCTCAGTTCCAGCCGGCGCGCACCAGGCCGGTCTCGTAGGCCGTCACCACGAGGTGGACCCGGTCGCGCGCGCCGAGCTTGCCCATCACCCGCGACACGTGGGTCTTCGCCGTCAGCGGGCTGAGCACGAGCGCCTCTGCGATCTCGTCGTTGCTGAGCCCGCGCCCGACGAGGGTGAGCACCTCACGCTCGCGCTCGGTGAGCACAGCGAGCTGCTCGGTGTTCGGAGCGTCTTTCAGGCCGGCCGCCATGCGTGCCAGCAGGCGCCGCGTCACGCCGGGCGAGAGCAGCGCATCGCCGGCGGCCGCGACCCGCACGGCCCGGATCAGCTCCACAGGCTCGGTGTCCTTGACGAGGAAGCCGCTCGCGCCGGCCCGGATCGCCTCGGCCACGTAGTCGTCGAGCTCGAACGTCGTCACCATGACGACGTGGGTGTTGACCAGTGCCGGGTCCGCGGTGATCGCGGCGGTGGCCCACAGGCCGTCGCCGTCCGGCATCCGGATGTCCATCAGCACGACGTCGGGCCGGGTGGCGCGCACTCCGTCGAGCACCGTGCGTCCGGTGCCCGCCTCCCCGACGACGGTGAAATCGGCCTCCGACTCGAGCAGCGCCCGGAATCCCCCGCGCACGAGCGCCTGGTCGTCGGCCAGGTAAACGCTGATCACGAGAGTTCCCCGCCCCGCGGCAGCCGGAGCGCAACACGGAACCCGCCTTCCGGCAGCCAGCCTGACTCCAGCGTGCCGCCGAGCAGCACCGCGCGCTCCTGCATGCCGAGCAGGCCGCGCCCCTCGACGAGCTCGGCGCCCGGCGGGTGGGTGCCGTCGTCGGTCACGGTGACGAGGGTGCTTCCGCCGTCATCCGCGAACGCCACGGTCGCATTCTTCGCGGAGGAATGCCTGGTGATGTTCGTCAGCGCCTCCTGCACGACGCGGTAGATCGTGAGCTCGGCGAGCTGCGCCAGGCCGTGCGGCGGCTGCCCGGTGAGCGTGACGTTCACGCCGAGCGCCGAGACGGATTCGACGAGCGCAGGCAGCCGGGCGAGCTCCGGCTGCGGCATGCGCGGCGCCGCTTCGTCGGCCCCGTCAACGCTGGAGCGCAGGAAGCCGAGCACGCCGCGCACCTCCTCGAGGGCCGATTTGCTCGTCGCCTTGATGTTCGCCAGCGCCTCCGCGGCCTTCTCCGGCTGTTCGTCGATGAGGTGGAGGCCGACGCTCGCCTGCACGTTGATCGAGGAGAGAGAGTGGGCGAGAACGTCGTGCAGCTCACGGGCGATGCGCACGCGCTCCTTCTCCGCCTCGCTCTGACGCCGACGCACGGCCGCCGCGCGGTACTCGGCGAAGCGGTCGCGGCGGTTGCGGGCCGCCTCCCCCAGCCCGACGAGGACGCTGAGCACGAGCATCACCGCGAGCGGGCGCACGATGTCGCTCGGGCGCTCGGCGACCGTGAAGGCGAGCGCGACGGTGAGCAGCAGGCCGGCGCCGACCGTGCTCCACACCCAGACCCGCGCGCCGCGCACGGTCGCGCCGATCACGGCGAAAGCCAGCGGGATGGCGATGGGAACGGGAATGGTGGTCAGGAAGATCGCCGGAAAGGTGCAGAAGGCGACGGCCACGACGCTCGGCCCCGGCCAGCGGCGCAGCCCGAGCAGCAGGAACGAGCCGAGCATGGCGACGAGCACCGGCGCGGCGAGCATGGCGCCGGATGCCGACGCTCCCCCGAGTTCGCCGCGGGCGAGCAGCACGACGACGACCACGAGCTGCACCAGCAGCGACAACGCGACGGGAAACCAGCGGGCGCCACGGGGTGGGCCGGACTCGGCACGGCCCCACTGCCACGGGCCTGAACCCCATGGGGCACCCCACTGTTCGGGGCCGGCTGAGCGCGTCATGAACCGATCGTATCGACGCAGGCTGCGAGCGACATCCACCCCAGGGAGTGCCCGCGCTACTCTCCCGGGTGTACAGGGATGACCCACGGGACGGGCATAGCGGCTTCCCACCGTCCCCCGCTAGGAAGTGTGTGACTATGCCCGTCGGTCCGGGTCTGCCTGTACTGGCTTGAGCGGTGGCCCACCGCCAGCAATGGGGGGTTCTCGGGCGGAGGGCCACCTGATTTTGAGCGCTCTCTGCCGTCACTTATTCGGGTAGCGACTAGGGATCCGCTCGGCCCTGAGGATTTCTCCCTCAGGGTATGCCTGCACCATAAACAACGACCTCCCCCGCGCACAATCCCATTGTGCGAGGGGAGGTCGTTGTGTTAGCCCGTGCTGCTCTAGCGCTGTGGGCTAGAGCAGCCTCTCAGCTCAGACCGTGAGGCCGTGCCCGAAGCGGAACAGCGGGTCCTTGGTGTCGAACGGCACGTCCTCGCGGCTCGCCTCGACGGCGGCCATGCTCGACGGCAGGTCGAAGGGCAGCTTGCCCTTGGGCTCCGCGGCACCGGTGAGCACATCGAGGAGCGCACGGGCGTTCGCACCGTAGTTGGCGACAACGGCGACGGGCGCGTCGATGATCGGCGTGAGGATCGCGGGGCGGTCCAGGTGCACGTCGAGCACGGTCGGCACGGCGGCTGCGATCTCACGGACGTGGGCGATCGCCTCGTCGGTGAAGTCGAGCGAGCCCTGGTGGAAGAAGTTCTCGAAGAACGTCTCACGCACCTCGAACGGCGCCTGGATGCGGATGACGGCGACGTCGGCCTCGGCCGGCGTCGCGACGACGGTGCCGTACTCTGCGGCGACCTCGGCGTCGATGCCCTCGACGTAGAGCTTGCGGCCGCGGGCCAGCGGAAGCGCCGGGGTGCCGGCATCCGGTGCCGTGTTGTTCGTCAGCACCGTGATGGAGGCGCGCTGCGCGGCCTCACCCGCCGCACGGAACTCGGCGGAGCCGACGACGCGGCCGGCCTTCTCCACGTCGACGAGCGGCGCGTCGAAGAGGCCGAGCACGAACTTCTCACGCAACAGTCGGCGCGCGGACACGTCGAGGCGTGCCTCGCTCACGGCACCGCTCTGCACGAGCTCGATCAGCATTTCGGGGATGTCTTCGCCACCGAACTGGTCGACGCCGGCCTCGATGATCTTGACCATGCGTTCGCGCGGCGCGAGGTGCTCGACGCCCCACGCACGGGCCGGGAACGGCTCGCCCATGATCTCGGAGTCGGAGATCAGACCCCAGTCGGTGCAGACGATGCCGTCGAAGCCGAAACGCTCGCGCAGCAGGCCCGTGATGATGCTCTTGTTGAAGCCGAATCCGACCTCTTCGTGCTCGGTGCCGATCGGCATGCCGTAGTAGGGCATGATCTGGCTGGTGCCAGCCTCGAATGCCGCCACGAAGGGCTTCAGGTGCAGCTCGAACTGGTCACCGGGATAGACCTGCTCGCGACCGTAGGCGAAGTGTGCGTCTTCGCCGTCCATCTGCGGGCCGCCGCCGGGGAAGTGCTTCGTCATGGTGGCGACGGAGTCGGAGCCGAGGGTCTCGCCCTGGAATCCGCGGATGTACGCGGCGCCGAGTGCGCCAGTCAGCTCCGCGTCTTCGCCGAAGGTAGCGACCTGACGGCCCCACCGCGGCTCGGTGGCGAGGTCGATCTGCGGGTGCAGCGCGACACGGATGCCGACGGCCGTGTACTCCTGGCGTGCGATGTCGCCGAACTGCTCAACGACGGCCTCGTCGCGGATGGCGGCCAGGCCGATCGACTCGGGCCAGGACGAGAACGGTCCGGCCATCATGCCTGCGAGCGGGTTGTCGCTGAAGGAGTGACGGGGGTCCGTTGAGATCGTCACCGGGATGCCGAGGCGGGTGCCGGCCGCGAGCGTCTGCAGCGAGTTGTGCCATTCGGCCATGAGCTCCCCGGTCGGCGCTGAGCCGAGCACGTTGAAGTGCGTCATCCCCTTGCCGATGACGTACTCCTCGGTGGCCGGGAGGCCGAAGGTCCGGTCGCCCTCCGAGAGCTCGCCGTCCGCCGTCATGGTGATCATGGTCTGGAAGAAGAGTCCGGCCTTCTCTTCGAGCGTCATCTGGCCGAGCAGGTTCTCGACGCGCTCCTCGACGGACAGCGAGGAATCGCGGTACGTCGGGTCGACCGGGGCGGATGCCACGGCATCCGACGTGGTGTTGATGATGTCGGTCATGGTGTTACTTGACTCCCTTGATTCGGTAGACGAGGATTGCGCCGGCCAGTGCGACCACGGCGCCGAAGAGGTAGAAGGTGGTGTAGCCGCCCAGCGCCGTCGTGGCGCCGAAGGCGATGATGGCGGGGGCGATCGCGGGGGCGATCGACTGCGGCAGGGCGTTGGCCATGTTCAGAACGCCGAGGTCCTTGGCCGTGTCGTTCTGGTTCGGCAGCACCTGGGTGGCCAGCGCGGTGTCAACCGACATGAAGGAACCGGCGCCGAAGCCGATGATGGTCTGGGCGAGGATGACCATCTCGATGCTCGGCGCGAATGCGAGCACGACCAGGCCGATCGCCATGATGCCGCCGGCGACGGCGACGAA
>JBEVGZ010000248.1:0-6668 GCA_040511515.1 Microterricola sp. | reverse complement strand
GGCCGGTGCGTACCAGCGGTTGACCGACTCCTGCGCCATCGCCTTCTGCTCGTCGCTGCCGTTCATCAGGGCGAGGAGAATCTCGAATCCCTGACGCTGGTGGAACGATTCCTCCTTGCAGATGCGCACCATGGCGCGGGCGTATGGCCCGTAGGAGGCGCGGCAGAGCGGAACCTGGTTGCAGATCGCCGCGCCGTCGACGAGCCAGCCGATCGAGCCCATGTCGGCCCAGCTCGGGGAGAGGTAGTTGAAGATCGACGAGTACCTGGCCGTTCCCGTGATCAGCTGCTCGAACATGACGTCCCGGTCGACGCCGAGCGTCTGGGCGGCCGAATAGAGGTAGAGCCCGTGGCCGGCCTCGTCCTGCACCTTCGCCATCAGGATGGCCTTGCGCTTCAGGCTCGGCGCCCGCGTGATCCAGTTGCCCTCCGGCTGCATGCCGATGATCTCGGAGTGGGCGTGCTGTGAGATCTGGCGCACGAGTGTCTTGCGGTAGGCGGCCGGCATCCAGTCCGTCGGCTCCACCCTGGTGTCCGCCGCGATGATCTCGTCGAAGCGGGCCTGGCCGGCGGCCTCGTCACCGTCGATATCGGCGTCGACTGTGCTGTTCACGAGAGCCTCCTTGCCCGATCACTCGACCGTCGTATCAACTTACCGATCGTTCAGTAAAAGTATCACGCCGATTCCCTCCGATCAAGATCGGCTGTCGGATAGAGTCGAGTTCTCATGACTTCCTCAGCAGAGACCGCATCGCCAGGAGGCAATGGTCGGAGTGGCCGTGCCCCGTACGACCTGCCCGCCGTGCTGGACATCGCCGTTGCCGCGTTCAACGACTACGGCTATGACGCCACGTCGATGGGGCTCCTCGCGGAACGCCTCGGCACCAGCAAGTCCGCGGTGTACTACCACGTGAGCAGCAAGGAAGACCTGCTGCGGTTGGCGTTGGAGCGTGCGCTCGGCGAGCTGGAAGGCATCCTCGAGCAGCCGGGCGCGCAGACGGGCGCGGCCGACGAGCGTCTCACCTTCGTGCTGCGCAGCGCCGTGCGGGTGCTGACCGATGAGCTGCCCTACGTCACCCTGCTGCTGCGCCTGCGCGGGAACACCGAGCTTGAGCGCGAGGCGCTCGCCAGGCGCCGCGCATTCGACAATGCGGTCTCGGCGCTCGTCGAGCAGGCGCGCACCGACGGCACCGTGCGCGCCGACGTGGATGCCCGCACGACGACGAGGCTGCTCTTCGGCATGATCAACTCGATCGTGGAGTGGTACAAGCCGGGCGGGGCGCTCAGCCAGGACCAGCTGGCGGATGACGTGATCACGGTGGCCTTCGACGGCATCCGGGTGCACCCGGGCGACTAGTCCTTCGCCACCAGAGTCAACACGTCGTAGCTCGCGACGATCTCGTCGTTCTGGTTCGTGAGCACCGCGTCCCAGCGCACCTCGCCGTACTCGTCGGTCTCCCGTGGCGTGATCTGCTTGGCGGTCAGCGTGACGCGCACGCTGTCGCCCGGCGAGACCGGCGTGATGAAGCGCAGGTTCTCGAGCCCGTAGTTGGCGAGAACCGGCCCTGGCGCCGGGTCGACGAAGAGCCCGGCGGCAAAGGAGAGCAACAGGTAGCCGTGCGCCACCCGGCCGGGGAAGAACGGGTTGGCCGCCGCGGCCTCCTCGTCGGTGTGCGCATAGAAGGTGTCGCCGGTGAACTCGGCGAAGTGGCCGATGTCCTCGAGGGTGACCTCCCGCGCCTCCGAGGCGACGGCGTCGCCGATGCGCAGCCGGGACAGCGGCTTCCGGAACGGGTGTTCCTCGCCTGCGACGCTCGGGGCGCCGGCTCGCCACTGCCCGGTGAGCGCGGTGAGCACAGCCGGGGAGCCCTGCACCGCCGTGCGCTGCATGTAGTGCAGAACCGAGCGGATGCCGCCGAGCTCCTCTCCACCGCCGGCACGCCCCGGCCCGCCGTGCATGAGGTGCGGAACCGGCGAACCGTGGCCGGTGCTCGTGCGCGCGACACTGCCGTCGAGCACCAACACGCGACCGTGGAACGGCGCGATGCCGCCGAACAGGGTGGCGACCGCATCCGGGTCGATGCTGGCGATCGTCGCGACGAGTGACCCGCCGCCCCTGTTCGCCAGGCGTGCGGCGTCCGCAATGCTGTCGTAGCCGATCAGCGAGGCCACCGGGCCGAATGCCTCGATGTCGTGCACGGCTGCGGCATCCGCATCATCGAAGCGCAGCAGCACCGGCGACATGAACGCACCGTCCGGTGCGGGGGCAACGGTGCCATCGATGTGCAGCACCTCCGGGCGATCCAGGCTGCCCCAGGCGATCTCGCCGCCGCCGGCCAGAAGCGCCGCGACGTTCTTCTGCACCTCGGCGAGCTGTTCGAGGCTGGCGAGCGGCCCCATGGTGACGCCCTCCGCGCGCGGGTCACCGAGCACGACCCGCTGTTCGAGCCGCGCACCGATCGCCGCCGCGACGGCATCCATGCGGTCGCGCGGCACGATCACGCGCCGGATGCTCGTGCACTTCTGGCCGGCCTTGGCGGTCATCTCGGTGACGACGGATGCCACGAATGCCGTGAACTCCGCCGTGTCGGGCTCCGCGTCCGGGCCGAGGATCGCTGCGTTCAGCGAGTCGGTCTCGCAGTTGAGGTCGACCCCGATCTCGAGCACGTGCGGGTGGCTGGACAGGGAGCGCGCCGTCGACGCCGAGCCGGTGAAGCTCACCTTGTCGCGCACGTCGAGCTCGTCGAGGAAGCCACGCACGGAGCCGGTGATGAGCTGGAGCGATCCGTCAGGCAGCAGTCCGGAGTCGATGATCGCCCGCACGCACGCCTCGGTGACGAAGGCGGTCGGCGTCGCCGGCTTGACGATGCTCGGGACGCCGGCGAGGAAGGCGGGCGCGAATTTCTCGAGCATGCCCCAGACCGGGAAGTTGAAAGCGTTCACCTGGAAAGCGACGCCGGGCACCCTGCTGTAGATGTGCTGACCGCCGAAAGAGCCGTCGCGGGCCAGAGTCTCCGGCGCGCCGTCGACGTAGACGGTGCTGTTCGGCAGTTCGCGTCGCCCTTTCGAGCCGTAGGTGAAGAGCACGCCGATACCACCGTCGATGTCGATCATCGAGTCGCGCCGGGTGGCCCCGGTCTGGTCGCTCACCGCGTAGAGCTCCTCCTTGACGGAGTTGAGGTGGCCGGCCAGTGCCTTCAGCACGAGCGCGCGCTGGTGGAAGCTCAACTCCCCGAGGGCGGCCTGGCCGACGGTCCGTGCGTAGTCGATCGCACCGGCCAGGTCGACCCCGTCGGCGCCGACGTACGCGACCAGCTCCCCCGTTGAGGCGTCGTGCACGGGAACGCCGCTCGCCGGCGCCCACCATGCGCCCTGCAGGTAGCTCGAGAGCACGCGGGTTGTGGTGTCTGTCGTGGTCATCAGTGTTCCTTCGTGGGTTGCGGCTCGCCTGTGGGGTGCGACTCTTCGGGCCAGGTGAAGAAGCCCTCGCCGCTCTTCCGCCCGAGCAGCCCGGCGGCCACCTTCTCGCGCAGCAGCGCGGGTGGGGCGAAGCGCTCGCCGAGGGTGCTGTGCAGATACTCGGCGATGCCGAGACGCACGTCGAGGCCGACGAGGTCCGTCAGGTGCAGCGGGCCGATCGGGAACTTGTAACCGAGCACCATGGCGGTGTCGATGTCGTCGGCGGACGCAACGCCGTCCTCGAGCATGCGGATCGCCTCGAGGGCGACGACGACGCCGAGCCGGGAGCTGGCGAAGCCCGGAGCGTCGTTGACGACGATCGGGGTCTTGCCGATGGCGTGTACCCAGCCACGCGCGGCATCCGTCGTGGCATCGCTCGTCTGGGCGCCCCGGACGATCTCGACCAGGGTCGAGCTCGGCACGGGGTTGAAGAAGTGCAGCCCGCAGAATCGCTCCGGCCGGGCGAGGCCCGACGCGAGCAGTCCGATCGACAGCGAGGAGGTGTTCGTGGCCAGCCAGGCGTCGCCGGAGAGAACGGATTCGACCCGGCCGAGCATGGCGATCTTCAGCTCCGGGTCCTCCGGAACAGCCTCGACGGCCAGACCGACGGCGGCGAGCCGCTCCACCTGCGTGGTCACCGCGCAGCGCTCCAGCAGTGCCGCCGCATCCTCTCGTGTGCTGCCGCGCTCGACGCTGCGGAGCACCGCCGCTTCGAGGGCGGCCCGCGCGCGTTCCGCCGCCCCGGCATCCCGTTCCAGGATGACGGTGCGTGCACCGGCGAGCAGGAAGGCGTGTGCGATGCCGACACCCATCCTGCCGCCGCCGACCACGCCGACCTCGCGCGGAACGGTCATCGCTTCGTCCTCTTGGTTCTTCTCTCGAGGAACGCGGTCATCCTGGCGAACTTCTGCTCCGACTCGAACAGCACCGCCTGGGCCTCGTTGTCGGCCAGCGGATGCGCGTCCCGTGGGGCGCGCATCAGCGCCTTGGTGTACTGGAGCGCGAGCGGGTCAGCGGCGCCGATCCGATCGGCGAGGACATGTGCGGCCGGGATCAGGGTGTCCGCGTCATGCACTTCCGTCACGAGCCGAACCGCGAGCGCTTCCTCGGCGGTCAGGATGCGTCCGGCCAGCAGGATCTCCTTGGCCAGCGGCTCCCCCACCAGCTCGGCGAGCCGCCACGTGGCGCCGGCAGCGGCCACGATGCCGAGGCTCACCTCCGGGTTCCCGATCTTTGCGGTCGTCGAGGCCAGGCGGAAGTCGGCGGCGTAGGCGAGCTCCGCCCCGCCGCCGAGCGCCCACCCGTCGATTGCGGCGATCACCGGGAGCGGGAGGGCCGCGAGCCGCACGAACAGGGCGGAGTTGATTCCGGCCAGCGCATCGTCCCTGCGGCGTTCGCGCAGCTCGGCGATGTCGGCGCCGGAGGCGAAGACGCCGTCAATACCCGAGAGGATCAGCACCCGGGGGCGCTGTTCGAGCTCGGCGCAGACCGCGTGCAGCTCATCGACCATGGTCTGGTTGATCGCGTTCTTGGTTTCCGGCCGATTCAGGCGGATGTGCAGCCGGTCGGCGGCATCCGTGTCGACCACCAGGCTCGTGTACGCCGCCATCAGACGGCCTCGATCGCGAGTGCGGCGCCCTGGCCGACGCCGACGCACATGCTGGCGAGGCCTCTGGCAGCACCCTCGCGGTGCATGCGGCCGAGCAGGGTGACGAGGATGCGGGTGCCTGAGGCACCGAGTGGGTGGCCGAGGGCGATCGCGCCGCCGTCGGCGTTGACGATCTCCTCGCGCAGATTCAGTCGGCGCATGACCCCGATCGCCTGGGTCGCGAAGGCCTCGTTCAGCTCGATCGCGTCGAAGCCCGACAGTTCCGAGCCGGTGCGGGCCATGAGCTTCTCGATTGCGGGAACGGGCCCGAGGCCCATCACCTCTGGCGAGATTCCGGCTGAAGCCCCGCCGATCACACGTGCCCTCGGCGTCAGGCCGAGGCGCGCGATCGCGGATTCACTGGCGACGAGGATGGCTGCTGCTCCGTCGTTCAGCGATGAGGCGTTGCCGGCCGTGACCAGGGTTCCGCCCCGCACCACCGGGCGCAGGCCCGCGAGTGCCTCCATCGTTGTGGTGGCGCGCGGACCCTCATCGGCGGCGAATCGCCCGCTCGGCGTCTCGACGACGAGCAGCTCATCGTCGAATCGTCCGGCGGCGGCGGCGGCGACCGCGCGCTGGTGCGAGCGCAGCGCGAAGGCATCGGCATCCTCCCGAGTGATGCCCTCCCGCACACCGACCTCCTCGCCGGTCTCCGGCATGCTGAAGGTGTACTTGTCGCGCGCGGCGAGCTTCGGGTTCGTGAAACGCCAGCCGATCGAGGTGTCGACGATCTCGCCCGGCTTGGCGAAGGCCTTCTCGGGCTTCGCGAGCACCCAGGGCGCACGCGTCATCGATTCGACACCGCCGGCGATGACGACATCCGCCTCACCGGACTTGACCATGCTCGCGGCCAGGTGCACCGCGGAGAGGCCGGAGGCGCAGAGCCGGTTGACGGTGATGCCGGGAACCGTAACGGGCAAGCCGGCGAGCAGCGCCGCCATGCGGGCAACGTTGCGGTTGTCCTCGCCTGCCTGGTTCGCGGCGCCGACGATGACATCATCGATCGCGGCCGGGTCGACGCCGGTGCGGGCGACGAGCTCCGCGATGACCAGGGCGGCCAGATCGTCCGGGCGCACCTGGGCCAGCGCTCCCCCGTATCGGCCGATCGGGGTGCGCACGCCGCCGACTACAAATGCTTCCGCCATGGCTCCGTTACCTTGTCGCGAACCTACTGACCGTTCGTTCTGTACAGCGTGCCATGCGGGGTGCACCGCGTCAACCGGCCGCGCTGCTACTTACCGATCGTTCAGCTTGGGCTATAGTCGTGCTCACACAGGCAGCGCACTCAACGAGGAGTCACGATGACGGATGCGGCGGCGGACGCGAAGACGGATTCGAACCCGATGCGCGTCATGATGCAGCGCGACAAGGCGGCATCCGCACTGGGCATGGTCGTCGAGCGCGACGAGCCCGGCGTGGCCGTGGTGTCGATGCTCGTGCGCGAGGACATGACGAACGGATTCGCGATCACCCACGGCGGGCTGGTGTTCACCCTCGCCGACACGGCATTCGCCATCGCATGCAACGAAGACGAATCGGTCACCGTCGCGGCCGGCGCCGAC
>JBEVGZ010000247.1:0-3480 GCA_040511515.1 Microterricola sp. | reverse complement strand
CGGTGAGCAGTCGCTGGATGACTCCCCCGCAGCCCGCTGCGAATGCCGCGCGGTAGCCGGCCATGTTCGACTGCTTGCTGAGCGAGTAGACGGCCAGCACGTTCGTGCGGTCGTCACCGACGACGCGCGGGTCGAGGATGCTCGGGATGCGTTCCGCATCCCACGGCGCGTCCCAGCCGAGCTCGGCGTAGCACTCGTCGCTCACGATGACCGCGCCGAGTTCCCGTGCACGCTCGCGCGCGTTTCGGAGCTCATCGATGCCGAGCACGCGGCCGTCGGGGTTGCCCGGGCTGTTCAGCCAGATGAGCTTGGTGTTCGCGGGCCACTCGGCCGGGTCATCGGAGGCGAGGCTCTCGGCTCCGGCGATCGCAGCGCCGATGGCGTAGGTGGGGTAGGCGGCGCGCGGGTGCACGATCACGTCACCCTCGCCGACGCCGAGCACGAACGGGAGCAGGGCGACGAGCTCCTTGGAGCCGATCGTCGGCAGCACATTGCGCTCGGCGAGTCCGGTCACACCACGACGGCGCTCGAACCAGTCGATGATGGCGCGACGCAGTTCTGGTGTTCCGGCCGTCTGCGGGTAGGCGTGCGCGTCGGTCGCCGTGGCGAGGGCGTCGCGGATCAGCGCCGGCGTCGGGTCAACGGGCGACCCGATCGAGAGATCGACGATGCCACCCGGATGCCGGCGCGCCCGCTCGGCGAACGGCACCATCTGATCCCACGGGTACTCCGGGAGCTCTTTCAGCACGAGGCGCCCTGGCTCAGTGAGCCTGAGGCGGAAGAACCGCGATCACCGGGTGGTCCTTGGCGATGACGCCGACCTTGGCCGCGCCGCCCGGGGACCCGATGTCGTCGAAGAACTCGACGTTGGCCTTGTAATAGTCGGCCCACTGCTCGGGGAGATCGTCTTCGTAGTAGATCGCCTCGACGGGGCAGACGGGCTCGCAGGCACCGCAGTCGACGCACTCGTCGGGGTGAATGTAGAGCGAACGCTCACCCTCGTAGATGCAGTCAACCGGGCACTCGTCGATGCAAGCGCGGTCTTTGACGTCGACGCACGGAAGAGCGATGACATAGGTCACAGTGTTCAGATTCCCTTCACGAGCACGCCATTGCAAGCGTTACGTCCAGTCTACGCGCGCGACAAACGACTCGCCCGACGGTGCCGATGCTCGAAGCAGGCACTGCGTCCAGCCTACGCGCGCGGGGCGGGGCGGGCGGGCAGGCGCGGCCAGGCGATGACGATCGCGGCGATGATCGCCGGCCCCATCGTCCAGGCCAGACCGAGCGCCCCTTCAGGGATCAACACGGATCCGCCCGTGCTCCGCAGCGAGAGCACGAAGATGGCGACGAGCACGCCGAGCGCGGTGAACAGCACCGTGATGCGGTCGTGCAGCACGAGCCGGAGGCCGACCAGCAGCGCGGTGATGCCGAGCAGCCCCAGGATCAGACCCCACGGGATCGTCACGGGGCCGAGTTGAATTGTCGACTGGTGCGCGACGGTCGCCATGGCACCGAAGATCGCTCCGACGAAGAAGCCGAGCACGGCAGCGCCGATGCGGTTCGCGGTGCTCGGCGGCTGCTCGGCCTCGACGTGGCCGCCACCGATCATCACGAACTGTTCGGTGGAACCGAGCAGACGCGGCTCCTGATCGGCGAAGCTGACGGTGCGCTCGCGCACGCTCACGCCGGGCAGCGCGGCCAGCGCGTCACCCTTGGCATCGAGCTGGTCCGACACGTCGACGGCGATGAGACGTTTGCCGGCCGGCATCCGCCCCGTCACAGCCAGGTAGACGGGAAGGTGGCGTGCGGCCGCCTCGGCGACGGCCGCCGCGACGAGGGCGCCGGCGTCACCGTTCTCCTGGCCGGGGCCGAGCGCGGGCACGACGATCGCCGTCGCCTCCTGCGCATCGAACGCGGCCGCGACAGCGGCCCGGGCGTCGGAGCCGGTCATGGCGTGGCTGCGCGCACCCATCGCCCACAGCCCGGCCTCTGCAGCGGTGTCGGCGTCGCCGGTGAGCACGGCGGCGCTCGAACCGGAATCGACGAGTCTGGCGATGGTGCCACCGGCCTGGGCCAGTGCGTCGCGGCCCCGGGGAAACACGAGGAGCACGCGCTCGTCTCGTCCGCTCAACACCACGTGGCACCCATTTCACTCAGCAAGCACGGTCGTCAGTCATCCTAACGAGCCTCGACTGGACAGGAGCCCTTCTCGGGTCTACGCTCGACCTCCGGACGGCTTTGCCCTAAGGGTAGCCTTACCAAACTCTCAGACTTCTTCAGTCTTGTCCCAGCCACGGAAGACCCATGTTCGCTAATTACCTGATCGGCCTGCGCGAAGGTCTCGAAGCGGCGCTGGTCGTCACCATCCTGATCGCCTACCTCGTCAAGATCGATCGCCGCGACCTGCTTGGCCGCATCTGGCTCGGCATCGGCCTGGCCGTACTGCTCGCGCTCGGCATCGGCGCCATCCTGACCTTCGGCACCTACGGGCTGAGCTTCGAGGCGCAGGAGGCGATCGGCGGCACGCTCTCGATCATCGCGACGGGCTTCGTCACGTGGATGGTGTTCTGGATGCTGCGGACGGCGCGTGACATGAAGGGCACCCTCCACGGCAACGTCGACAAGCACCTCGACGGCACCGGGTGGGGGCTCGTGTTGGTGGCCTTCCTCGCCGTCGGCCGCGAGGGCATCGAGACGGCGCTCTTCATCTGGGCCGCCGTGCAGGCGACCGGAGAGACGACGATGCCGATCCTCGGAGCGAGCCTCGGTATCCTCACCGCGGTCGGTCTCGGCTGGCTCATCTACGCCGGCATGCTGCGCATCAACCTCTCCCGCTTCTTCACCTGGACGGGTGCCGCCCTCATCATCGTGGCCGCCGGTGTGCTCGCCTACGGGGTGCATGACCTGCAGGAGGCCGGCATCCTGCCCGGCCTGCACAACCTCGCGTTCGACGTCAGCGCCGCCATTCCGCCGGACAGCTGGTACGGAACGCTGCTCAAGGGCACTCTCAACTTCTCGCCGGCGACGACCTGGCTCGAGGCCATCGTCTGGCTCGCCTACGTCGTGCCGACCCTCACGCTCTTCATTGTGAAGAGCCGAGCGGGCAAGCGCCCCGCCGCCCAGCCGATGGCAACGGCATCCGCACCGCTCGCCCGCGTATAGCCCCGCCAGACCCGGCGCCCCGACCCCCGCACTTCCACATATCCCCCACTCTCGAGGAGACATCTGTGTCACGCCTACTCCGCCCCGTCATCGCCTCGGCAGCCGCCGGCGCCGCCCTGTTGCTGCTTTCCGGCTGCGTCGCGAACGCATCGAGCGCGGATGCCGACCACACCGCCATCACGGTCGACAGCAGCGCCTCCGACTGCACCGTCGGTGCCACGACCGCCCCGAGCGGCAACGTGCAGTTCACGGTCAGCAACTCTGGCACGCAGGTGACCGAGTTCTACCTGCTCGCCGACGACGGCCTGCGCATCG
>JBEVGZ010000246.1:0-3051 GCA_040511515.1 Microterricola sp. | reverse complement strand
AGGCGCACCTGCAGAAGCTCCTGGCCGAACAGATCGAGCTACTCGGCGACGGGCACACCCTCGTGCGGCGCGAGTACATGACGGCGATCGGCCCCGTCGACATCCTGGCGAAGGATGCCGCCGGCGGCTCCGTCGCCGTCGAGCTCAAGCGCCGCGGCGACATCGACGGCGTCGAACAGCTCACGCGCTACCTCGAGCTGATGAACCGCGACCCGCACCTCGCACCGGTCCAGGGCGTGTTCGCGGCACAGGAGATCAAGCCACAGGCGCGCACCCTGGCCGAGGACCGCGGCATCCGCTGCCTCGTACTCGACTACGACGCGATGCGTGGCCTCGACGACGGGCACCACCGCCTGTTCTGAGCACGCCTCTGGCGACACCCCAGCGCGAAACCCAAGCGAAAGCGGAGTTTCACAGCCGGGGAACTTAGGATGGCTCGGTGAGTACCCCGACTTTGACCACCGCGACCGCGCTCTGGTCCGCCATTCTCTTTGACCTTGACGGCACCATCACCGACTCGGCCCCCGGCATCACTGCCTCGCTCGCCCGCACCTTCGAGACGCTCGGTCGGCCCGTTCCGGATGCCGCAGAGCTGCTCGCATACGTCGGCCCGCCCCTGCTCGACTCCTTCCGTGAGCGCGCCGGCATGAGCGATGAGCAGGCCTGGGAGGCGATCAACGCCTACCGCGCCGACTACAACGGCTCCGCCATCGACACCGCGGTCTACCCCGGTGTCGCCGGCCTGCTCGAGCGCATCCACGCCGCCGGCGTGCCGCTGGCCCTGGCCACGAGCAAGCCGGAGTCCGTCGCCGTGCGCATCCTCGAGAACTTCGGCCTCGACCGCTACTTCACGGTGATCTGCGGCGCGACCGATGACGAGAGCCGCAGCGCCAAGGCCGACGTCGTCGCCGAGGCGATCCGTCGCCTCACCGCGCAGGGTGTCGATGTCAGCCGCACCGTCATGGTCGGCGACCGCAGCTACGACACCGTCGGCGCCGCGGCGAACGGCGTCCCAACGATCCTCGTCGAGTGGGGCTACGGCTCCCCCGCTGAGGCCGTCGACGCCATCGGCACCGTCTACTCGACCGACCAGCTCGCGAAGAAGCTGCTCGGCTGACCACGCACCACCCAGACGACGGAGTTCCCGACGATGCGAACCCAGACCACCGACGAGCGTGAGCTCACCGCGCCCGTCGAGCTCTGCCTGCCGAACGGCCGGTTGAACCCGGCGGCGGTCGGCTGGGCTCGGCATCCGCTGGTCAACACCGACGGAATCGGCCGCGGCAGCTTCGGCTGGGGGCGCAACAAGCGCTGGGAGTACTGGGCGGTCACCACGCCGACGCACATCGTCGGCATCACGGTGTCGAGCCTCGACTACGCGAGCCTGCACCAACTCTGGGTGAAGGATCGGCGAAGCGGCGAGGAGATCGACCTCGTCGCGATCAGCCCGCTGAGCGGCAGCGCGACCCTGCCGGGCACCCTCGGCGCCGGATCGGCCCGCACCCGCACGAAGACGCTGAGCATCGACATCGACGAGCTCGGCCAGGCGGATGCCGGCTCGCCCGGCACCCGGCTGCGCGCCGTCTCCCCCCGGGTGACCATCGACGTGCTCGCCGAGCGGCCTCCAGGCCACGAGGCCATGAGCGTCGTCGTGCCGTGGAGCGACCGCCTGTTCCAGTACACGGTCAAGGACGTCGCCAGGCCGGCCGGCGGGACGATCACAATCGACGGCGTGAGCCACCGCCTGCCGCGCGGCCAGTCCTGGGCTGTGCTCGATCACGGCCGAGGCCGCTGGCCGTACTCGATGACGTGGAACTGGGGCGCGGCATCCGGCATCGTCGACGGCCGCACGATCGGGCTGCAGCTCGGCGGCACGTGGACGACCGGAACCGGCTCGACCGAGAATGCCCTCTCGGTCGACGGCCGCCTCACCAAGTACGGCGACGAGCTGGACTGGGAGTACTCGCAGGGCGACTACCTCGCACCGTGGCGGATCCGCGGCGAACGCCTCGACCTCGTCTTCACGCCGGAATTCGACCGCTCATCGCAGACGAACATGCTCGTGATCGGCTCCGAGACGCACCAGTGCTTCGGCACCTACTCCGGCACCGCGATCGACGAGGACGGCACGACGCTGCGGATCGACGGCCTCTTCGGCTGGGCCGAGCACGTGCACAACCGCTGGTAACCACAACCGCCGGTCGCCACCACCGATGGCTGATCTCGGCAGCTGAGGCGCTCAGGTGACGACGTCGCTCGCGGTCTCAATCAGCGCCGCGGCCTCGCCGGGGTTCACCCGGCTGAGCAGCAGCGCACTGGCGGTGATCGCGACGAGGAGCCTGGCGCGCCGCTCGACGTCCAGCGGGGCAGCGCCGACATCCGCGCGCCCCACGACGTCCTCGAAGGCGTGCTGGAGGTCGGCCCTGTAGCCGTCGACCACCGCACGCTGCTGCTCGTCTGAGCCGGCGATGCCGCTCGCGCTGTTCAGCAGGAGGCATCCGCGGCGCGGCGAGTCCGCCGGGGTCTTGGTGATGAACGCCGTCAGCGTCGCCCAGTACTCGCCCAGCGCGGACGCGGGATCGTCGGCGCCGCGGAGTCGGGCGAGGCGAGGGGCGATGACGGTCGCGAGGTAGTCGGCGACCGCGGCATCGTAGAGCCCGCGCTTGCTCCCGAAGGTGCGGTACAGGCTGGAACGGTTGAGCCCGGTCGCCTGCTCAAGGTCGGCCAGCGAGGCCGCCTCGAAACCTTTGTCCCAGAAGACATCGCGCGCGGCGACGACGGCCGTCGCTGTGTCAAAAGCCTGCGTGCGCCCCATGTGCCCTCCCGATCTCGCGATCGATGCTTGCGAACCGATCGGTTCCATTCTATATTGAACCGATCGGTACAAAACAACCAACCCGACGGACGGGCGTCACACCGCCCCCACCGTCAGAAAGCAGCAGAGCCATGCTCGCCCTGAGCCTCGTCTTCCTCGGCATCGCGGCCGTCATCCACGTCTACATCTTCGTGCTCGAATCGCTGCGCTGGACGGCGCCGTCGACGCGCAAGACC
>JBEVGZ010000245.1:0-2986 GCA_040511515.1 Microterricola sp. | reverse complement strand
TGTTGGCCGCGGCGGGGCTCGGCGACATCGGCGGAATCTTCGGCACGGACGACCCGCGTCTCGCCGGCGCCCACGGCGAGGTGTTCCTGCGTGAGACGCGTCGCCTCGTCGAGGCGGCTGGGCTCCGCATCGGGAATGTCTCGGTGCAGCTTCTCGGCAACCGCCCCAAGCTGTCGCCGCGGCGGCTCGAGGCCGAAGCGCTGCTCAGCGGCATCCTCGGTGCCCCGGTCAGCATCGCGGCGACCACGACGGACGGGCTCGGCTTCACCGGTCGTGGCGACGGCGTCGCCGCCATCGCGACGGCGCTGCTCATCCCCGCCTGATCGCGCCCACCACCGCCACCAGCGGTGACACAGGCGCGCGCCGGTAGACTACCTCAGTGACCGTGCGACTCTACGACTCCCAGGCCCAGGCCCTGCGCGACTTCACCCCCATCACAGCGGGGCATGTCGGCATGTACGTCTGTGGACCCACCGTGCAGTCGAGCCCGCACATCGGTCATCTGCGCAGCGCCCTCGTCTACGACCTGCTGCGCCGCTGGCTGAACTACCGCGGGTTCGCCGTGACCTTCGTGCGCAACGTCACCGACATCGACGACAAGGTGCTCGTCAACGCCACGGACAACGAGCCGTGGTGGGCGCTGGCGTACCGCATCGAACTCGAGTTCACCGCCGGATACAACCGGCTCGGCATCCTGCCCCCGACGTACGAACCGCGCGCGACGGCCAGCATCCCGCAGATGCAGGCCATCATTGCCGAGCTCATCGAGCGCGGCCACGCCTATGCGGCGGCGGATGACGGCGAACACGGCGGCGACGTCTACTTCGACACCGGCAGCTGGCCCGCCTACGGTGCGCTCACCCGCCAGAAGCGCGACAACATGGAGGCCGCGGCCGACGCGGATCCGCGCGGCAAGCGTGATCCGCGTGACTTCGCACTCTGGAAGGGGCGCAAGGACGGCGAGCCGGCCTCGGCCACGTGGGACAGCCCGTGGGGTCCTGGCCGCCCGGGATGGCACATCGAGTGCTCGGCGATGGCCGAGCGTTACCTCGGCGCCCACTTCGACATCCACGGAGGCGGGCTCGACCTGCGCTTCCCGCACCACGAGAACGAACTCGCCCAGTCGAGCGCCGCCGGCCACGGGTTCGCGAACTTCTGGGTGCACAACGGCCTGGTCAACACCGGTGGGCAGAAGATGTCCAAGTCGCTCGGCAACTCGGTCTATGCGGCCGAGCTGTTCGAGCAGGCCCGTCCGCTCGTGCTGCGCTACTACCTGGCCGCCGCGCACTACCGCTCGACCATCGACTACTCGGCCGGCTCGCTGCCGGAGGCCGAGGCGGCCCTCGAACGCATCGAGAGCTTCCTCGCCCGCGTGGACCGGCGCCTCGCCGGCACGCGCTTCGCCGGCAGCGGCGTCGAGCAGGTCCCCGACGCCTTCGCCAGCGCCCTCGACGACGACCTGGCCGTTCCGCAGGCTCTCGCCGTGCTGCACGAGACGGTGCGAGCAGGCAACGCCGCGCTCGACTCCGAAGACCTGCAGGCGGCGGCATCCGCCCGCTCTGAGGTCGTCGCGATGACCGAGATTCTCGGCATCAACCCCCTCTCGCCCGCCTGGGCGACGAACGAGGACACGGCGGCCCGCGCCGCCCTCGACACGCTCGTCTCCCGGCTGATCGACGATCGCGCCACCGCGCGCGACAACAAAGACTATGCGGCAGCAGACCGCATCCGCGCCGAACTCACGGCCGCGGGAATTACCCTCGAAGACACCCAGACGGGTGCACATTGGAGTCTGGAATCATGAAGAACACAGGTGGAAAGCCCCGCGCCGGCGCCGTACGCAAGGGCGCGCGCGGCCCCCAGGTAGGCTCGGGCGGCCAGGGTCGCCAGGCCCTCGAGGGCAAGAAGCCCACGCCCAAGGCCGAGGACCGCCCGTACCACCCCGCCGGCAAGCGCAAGGCGGCACAGGAGCGTTACGAGGCAGCCAGTGGCGGCAAGCGCCGCGGCAGCGCGCCCCGCGACGCCGGCCGCCCGGACGGTGCGCCCCGCAACGTGGCCGTCTCCGGCCGCCCGGCCGGTGGGCGCAAGCCGAAGTCCGGCGACGAGATCGAGATCGTGACCGGCCGCAACTCCGTCGTCGAGGCGCTGCGGGCCAAGATCCCCGCGAGCGCGCTCTACGTCGCGACCCGCGTCGAGATGGATGACCGCGTCAAGGAGGCCCTCAAGCTGGCCACCGCGAACGGCATCCCGATCCTCGAGGTCATGCGCCCGGAGCTCGACCGCCTCGCCGGTCGCGACAGCGTGCACCAGGGCCTCGCGCTCAAGGTGCCGCCGTACGAGTACGCGCACCCCACCGAGCTGCTCGAGCAGGTCATCTCCCGCGGCCAGACCCCGCTGTTCGTCGCGCTCGACGGCATCACCGACCCGCGTAACCTTGGCGCGATCATCCGCTCGACGGCCGCATTCGGTGGCCACGGCGTGATCGTCCCGCAGCGTCGCTCCGTCGGCCTCACCGCCTCGGCGTGGAAGACCTCCGCCGGTGCCGCGGCGCGCACGCCCGTCGCCATGGCGACGAACCTCACCCAGACGCTCAAGGCGTTCAAGGATGCCGGCGTTTTCGTGCTCGGACTCGACGGCGGCGGCGACGTCATGCTGCCCGGCCTCGAGCTGGCCGACCGCCCGGTCGTCGTCGTCGTCGGCAGCGAGGGCAAGGGCCTCTCGCGCCTCGTCACCGAGACCTGCGACGCGGTCGTGTCGATCCCGATCAGTGCGGCGACCGAGTCGCTGAACGCCGGCAACGCGGCATCCGTGACGCTCTACGAGATCTCGCGCCTGCGCGCTCTCAAGAAGTAGCTCGTCGAGAACGCAGAAACGGCCCCACACACACTTTCTTATGGGGCGTTTATTAGCTAAATTGGAAGCGGGAAAAACTTTATAAGCCAATAAAAATAGTAGTAGTAACAAGTGGTAGTTGGGTTAAACATAA
>JBEVGZ010000244.1:0-7880 GCA_040511515.1 Microterricola sp. | reverse complement strand
TACGAGATCCAGCGTCAGGCCGCGATCCTGGCCAAGGGTGGCAGCATCACGCAGGAGACCCGCCACTGGCACGAGGACACCGGCGAGACGAGTGCTGGTCGTCCGAAGAGCGACGCGGACGACTACCGCTACTTCCCCGAGCCCGATCTGCTGCCCGTCGTTCCGTCGGCCGAACTGGTCGAGGAGCTGCGTGCCGCTCTGCCGGAGCAGCCGGCAATCCGCCGCCGCCGTCTCAAGGCCGAGTGGGGCTTCACCGAGCTCGAGTTCCAGGACATCCAGAACTCCGGCCTGCTCACCGAGGTCTCCGAGACGGTGGCAGCCGGCGCCAGCCCCGCCGCCGCTCGCAAGTGGTGGACGGGCGAGATCGCCCGTCTGGCGAACGCCGCCGATGCGGATGCCGCCAGCCTGGTGTCGCCCGCCGATGTCGCGGCCCTGGCCCTCCTGGTCGAGGCCGGCACCCTGACCGACCGCCTGGCCCGCCAGGTGCTCGAGGGTGTCGTCGCGGGCGAAGGCACGCCGCAGCAGTTCGTCGACGCACGCGGCCTCGCCGTTGGGTCCGACTACGGTGCGCTGATCGCCGCCATCGACGAGGCGCTTGCCGCCCAGCCCGATGTGCTCGAGAAGATCCGCGACGGCAAGGTGCAGGCAGCAGGTGCCGTCATCGGCGCCGTCATGAAGGCCATGAAGGGCCAGGCCGACGCGGCCCGCGTGCGCGAGCTCGTCCTGGAGCGCGCGAACGCCTGACCCCGCTGTTCCGAACGGCCCCCGCCCATGATTTCGACCACGGGCGGGGTCCGTTTTCCGTCTGCGGAGCAGGCTCCGGGAGGGTGTTCAGCGCGTGGCCCGACTGTCTAGAGTGGTTCACATCAGTGGGGGATTACACCAGTGTGGGTTCACAACTGAGCTGAGGAGATCCTCATGGGCATCATGGACTGGCTTTTCGGGCCGCGGACCCCGTCGGAGTCCCACCGTCGCGCCGCGATTCCGCGCGAACGCAGTGCCGATGAGGTGGCGATCGAACGCTATCGTTACCTGTTGCGCACCGCTCCGGCCCAGACGATCGAGCAGGCCCACGCCGAGGCATTCGCCCAGCTCACCCCTGAGCAGCGTGCCGCCGTGTTCGCCGAGCTGAGCGATGGCGCCCCCGCCGGCGAGCAGCCGCGTTCCGACGATGCCCGGGAGCTCGCCCAGGCGGCGACCCGGCGCGAGCTGCGCTCTCCCGGCACCCTCGAACGCTCCTTCTCCGGCCAGCGTGGCGCAGGCCCCGGCTTCGGCAGCATGGCGGGCAGCTCGATGCTTGGAACGATCGCCGGTGTCGTGATCGGATCGGCCATCGCCCAGGCCTTCATCCCGGATTCCGTCGGCGAGAGCACCTCGGCGGACGGTGGCGGCAGTGGGGCGGATGCCGGCGCCTCAGACGGGGGCTTCGGCGATACCGGCTTTTTCGGCGGAGCAGACGAGGGCTTCGGCGGCGGCAGTTTTGGCGGAGGCAGTTTCGGCGGTGGCGACTTCTAGCGGGAGCCGATCGCGATCGGCAGGCTCGTGCGGTGGCGGCCCGCGTGCGCGAGCTCGTGGTCGAGCGCGGGGAGTAGTTCCCTCGCTCAGCTGGCCGATTCCGGCCCGTTGAATCCCGGCGCCAACGACCGCTCGGTGTATCCGAGGGGTCGTTGTGCGATCACGGCGATGCTGAGCGCCGCGGTGCCGGCCAGCGCGACCCAGAAGGTCATCCCGAAGACTGTGACCCAGAACGGCGGCAGCACGAGCAGACTGACCGAGATTCCGATGACACCGTCGCTGACGTGCGTTCCGCGAGGCAGCGCTGGCGGCGCCTGCTCGAGTCGGCCGAGCGGAATCGAGAGGGCGTACAGCACGGTCCCGGAGAGCGCCAGAATGGCCGGCCGGGTCCACCACCAGAGGGCGCTCCCCGGCGGTGCCGCGGGCAGCGGGGTGAGCAGCAGGAGCCCGACGACCAGCGCGAACACAGGCAGATGCCAGAGGTAGATCGTCATCAGGCGGCCGCCGACGGCGCCCACGACGGCCCGGGCGCTCCGCAGTCGCATCAGTCTGCTGAGCAGCGGGTGGGCGAGCATGAGCAGGCTGCACTGGCCGACCGCCAACACGATGATGGCCGGCGTCGGGGGGTTCAGGTTGTCGAGCATGCTCTCCGGGTAGCCGGCCATGACGAGCAGCAGCAGCGCGGCGAAGCTGCCGGCGGCGATGCCGAGAATGCTCCACCGTGAGCGTCGCGCAAACCAGCCGTCTGCCACCCAGAAGCCGAGCTGCTGGGCGAACAGCCAGACGAAGGTCATGTTCAGCAGGCCGAGGGCACCGACGCCGGTACCGAGCCGCGCCAGTTCGAGCGTCGTCGCGCCAACCACCAGCGCGGCAAGCGTCGTGCGTGGCGCAAGTCTGTGACAGGTCGCCATTCCGGGAAGAAACGCCTGGGTGAAGGTGTACGCGGCAAGAAACCAGAGCGGGGAGGCGACTCCCCTTGCCATTGCCCAGATGGATTCCGGAGCGATGCCGACCACGTGCAACACCACGATCGCGACGGTGAAGAATGCGAAGAGAGGTATGGCGGGGCGGGCCAGGCGCAGAATCCGCGATCGAATGAAGTCCGAGGCATTGCCGCCACGATTCTCGAGGCGCTCCCACGACCCCAGACCGACGACGCCACCGACCATGAAGAACAGCGGCATGATCTGCGCGAACCAGGTGACCGGTGCCAGCCACGGCTGTTCCAGCAGTGTGGGGCGGATGACGAGCCCCTGGCTGGGGATGATGATGGCGCCGACCATCAGGAGGTGTCCGATAACCACGAGCGCCAAACAGACCACACGCACGAGATCCAGCACGGCATCGCGTTCGGGGGGTGCGCCACCGCTGCCCGAATCGTTTGCCTGTGGTACAGCCGATCTTGCCATCGCTACTCCGGCTCATCCAGTGACCGTGCTCGTGCTCATTCTGGCATTGCCGGATGAGTTTCGGCCGGATTCGTTGCGCAACTTCTGGCGCCGGACACGCGAGAAGGCGCATCCGGCAGAGGCAGCGCGCTCACAGGGGCCATGCAGCCTGCATACCGGTGCACTGCCTAGAGTGGGAGCACATCAGAGCTGAGGAGATCATCATGGGCATTATGGACTGGCTTCTCGGGCCGCAGACTCCATCGGAGCCGCAGCGTCGCGCCGCGATTCCCCGCGAGCGCAGCGCAGACGAGGTGGCGATCGAACGCTACCGCTACCTGCTGCGCACCGCTCCGCCAGAGGCGATCGAACAGGCCCACGCCGAGGCATTCGCCCAACTCACGCCGGAGCAGCGCGCAGTGGTTTTCGCCGAACTGAGCGATGGAGCCCCGGCCGGTGAGCAGCCGCGATCCGACGACTCCCGTGCACTTGCCCAGGCGGCGACCCGGCGCGAGCTGCAGGCCCCAGGCACGCTCGAGCGTTCCTTCTCCGGCCAGCGAGGGGCTGGACCCAGTTTCGGCAGCATGATGGGCAGCTCGATGCTCGGAACGATCGCCGGTGTGGTGATCGGCTCGGCCATCGCGCAGGCCTTCATCCCCGACTCGGTCGGCGAGAGCGCCTCGGCCGACGGCGGCGACGCTGGGGCGGATGCCGGCGCAGACAGCGGCGCAGACAGCGGGGCCGACGCCGGTGCATCGGACGGCGGCTTCGGTGATTTCGGCGGAGGAGACTTCGGCGGCGGAGGCGGCGACTTCGGCGGGGGAGACTTCGGCTTCTAGCCCTGGCCGATCACCAGCGACAGGCTCGTATCACCGCAGGCGACGACGCGTTCCCCGCCCGGCAGCCGTGCGGCGCGTTCCGCGGAGCCGGCCGCCCCCGCTGTCGCGGCGAGGGCTGCCGCCAGGCCGTCGCTCCGGAGCAGCGATCCGGTCGCCCTGTGTGAGTCTGTCGACGCCACGATTCTCGCCGAGGCATTGACCAGCGTCGTCGGCGCGCCCAGTTCGTAGAGCCGGGGAAGCAGCACCGATTCGATGTCGTCGACGTAGAGGTCCGCTCCGACGACGCCGATCAGCGAGCCGTCGGTGTACACCGGCGCAGTCAGCGTGAGCGTGTACTCGTCGGTGCACAGGTAGTCGACGTACGGCCCCGTGATGTGCTGGGCGCCGGTCTGCACGGGCACGCGCCACCATTCCAACGCCGTGTAGTCACGGAAGTTCTCGGACTCCGGGTCCTCGACGGCGAGCAGCCGGCGCATCTCGGGTGCCGCACCCCCGACGCCGAAGGTGTTGAGCTGACCGAGCCACCACGAGATGTGCCACTCGGCGTCGCTGAGGTAGCCGGGGGCCGCGACGAATCCGGCGCCGATGATGAGGTTGTCGGATGCCGCGAACTGCGGCAGCACGATGGCGTCGACCAACGCATCGAGCTCGGTCGCGCTCGGGTTCTCGCCGATCTGCTGCTCGAACGCGTCACGCCACGCGGCAACGCGCCCGAAGACGGTGTCGAAGGTCGCGCTGATGCCGTCGACACAGCGGCTGACGGCGGGGGACTCTGTGATCGTCATGATCGGTGCTCACTTCATTGTGGCGGGACGGGTGGGGTGGTGCTGATGTGCTGACGGCTCAGGCCGGCATCTTTTCGTGTTGCTGCGCCAGCATGCTCTTGCGGGCGACGAGCCAGTCGACGGCCATCGCGATGTGCCGTGTCGACTCGCGACGTGCGGCATCCGGATCGACGGTCTCGACGGCCGCGGTCACGGTGAGGAGGGCGTCGCGGCAGCGCTCCCGGTGCCCAGCTTCGCTGAGGCACAGCCAGAGCACGGGCCCGAACTCGGCCTGCAGCCGCAGCTCCTCGCGCACGAGCCGAGCCGATTGGCTGAGTGCGGCCAGCTCCAGTTGGAACCGCGACAGCGCTCGCCTGGCCGCGCCCTCCTCCGAGACGTCGAAGGACGAGGTGATCGTGCGGAGGGTCTCAACATCGAGCGGGCCGGCCCTGTCGGCGGCCAGCTCTGCCGCCATGCCCGCGATCGCCGAGTAGTGCACGCCCATGTCACGGATCTCGCTGCGGGCGAGGGCATCGACTCGCTGATCGAGGATGTCGTGGCGGGCGTGCCCGGAGAAGGTGACGAAGCTGCCGCCGTCGCGTCCGCGCCGCGTCGTCACGAGGCCGCGCGAGCGCAGCGCCTCGAGTGATTCCCTAGCCGTGACGACGGCGACACCCAGCTGTTTGGCGAGTTCCAGTTCGCTCGGCAGCCGCTCGCCATCCGGCAGCACGCCGGACACGATGGCATCGCTGAGCCGCTGTTCGACGAGCTCTGCTCGCCCCTCCGTGTGCAGGGGGGTGAACACCGCTGCGCGCGTGAGCGTCGCGGCACGAATGGACTGTGGCATCGACCCTCCTCGCAAGTTGTGACATGACCGTAACATAAAGGCTCCCGTTATGACATCTGGAACCATATGATTCATCTCACCACGTGCAAACGTGCCGTACAGAAGGAGCGAGCGTGTCAACAGATGCACCGGCCATCAGGCTGAGCGGGCTGACGAAGACTTTCGGCACGGTGAACGCCGTCGACGGCGTCGACCTCGACATCGCGCCGGGGGAGTTCTTCTCGATGCTCGGGCCGTCCGGTTCGGGCAAGACGACCGTGCTCAGGCTCATCGCCGGATTCGAGATGCCGACTGCTGGCACGGTCGAGCTGTTCGGACACGACGTCACGCAGAAGGCGCCGTTCGACCGCGATGTGAACACCGTCTTCCAGGACTACGCGTTGTTCCCGCACATGAGCGTTCTCGACAATGTGGCGTACGGCCTGCGGGTGCGTGGCGTCGGGAAGTCCGAGCGCCGCGAGCGGGCGCGGGCCGCACTCGAGAAGGTGCGCCTCGGCTCCTTCGGCGACCGCAAGCCCGCCCAGCTCTCCGGCGGCCAGCGGCAGCGCGTTGCCCTTGCCAGGGCCACCGTCGTCGAGCCCAAGGCGCTGCTGCTCGACGAACCGCTCGGCGCGCTCGACCTCAAGCTGCGCGAGCAGATGCAGGTCGAACTCAAGGAACTGCAGCGCGAGCTCGGCATCACCTTCATCTTCGTGACCCACGACCAGGAGGAGGCGCTCACACTGAGCGACCGGATCGCCGTGTTCAGCGACGGCAAGATCGAACAGCTCGGCACACCCAGCGAGATCTACGAGCGGCCGATCAGCCCATTCGTCGCCGGCTTCGTGGGCACATCGAACATCTTCGACGATGCCTTCTCGCAGCGGTTGCTCGGCCGGGGCGGCGCCCACTCGCTGCGCCCGGAGAAGCTCTCGATCGCCGCGGGGGAGCGCGCGGCATCCGCACCGGGCGAACACGCGGCACACGGCACGATCGCTGAGCTCGTCTACGTCGGCAACAGCACCCGCATCTTCATCGATCTGGATGCCGGCAAGCGCGTCGTCGCACTGGAACAGAACGACAGCGGCCGCCTCGCATCCGAGGAGCGCGGCAGCCGGGTGACCGTCGGCTGGAACGAGCGCGACATCATCGCCCTGGCCTCATGACCTGACCCACAACAAGCCTGAACAACAACCACGCACACAATGAGATGGAGACTGCAATGAAGCACACCATGTACTCAGCGGGGAGGCGCGCGGCCATCGCCGTGCTCGCCGTGGCCTCGCTCACGGCACTCACGGCCTGTGGCACGAGCGGCGGCAGCAGCAGCGGCGGGGGTGAGGCTGCGACGGAACTCGGTGAGATGGAGGGTGCCGTGTCGATCCTCGCCTGGCCCGGCTACGTCGAAGACGGCAGCAACGACCCGGCCGTCGACTGGGTGACGCCATTCGAAGAGGAAACGGGCTGCGAGGTCACCAGCAAGACCTACGGAACATCGGATGAGGCGTTCAGCCTGATGAAGACGGGCGAGTACGACGTGATCGCCGCGTCGGGCGATGCCTCGCTGAGACTGGTCGCCGCCGGCGATGTCGCCCCGGTGAACACCGATCTGATTCCGAACTACGAGGGCATCTACGACTTCCTCAAGATGCAGTCGTGGAACAGTGTTGACGGCGTCTCCTACGGTGTTCCCCACGGTTACGGTGCCAATCTGCTCATGTACAACACCGACGTGGTGAGCCCCGCGCCCACCTCATGGGATGTCGTGTTCGACAAGGGCTCTGCGTACGCGGGCAAGGTGACGGCATACGATTCCCCGATCTACATCGCGGATGCCGCCATGTACCTGATGACGCACCAGCCCGATCTCGGCATCGAGAACCCGTACGCCCTCGACGAGGAGCAGCTCGCGGCTGCCGTCGAACTGCTCAAGGAGCAGCGCACCAACATCGGCGAGTACTGGTCCGACTACCTGAAGACGATCCAGTCCTTCGAGTCCGGTGACACCGTGGTCGGAACGACCTGGCAGGTCATCGCGAACTCGCTCGCTGAGGGTACGCCCGCCGAGGTCACGCTGCCGGACGAGGGGGTGACCGGCTGGTCGGACACCTGGATGATCGCCTCGGCCGCGAAGAACCCGAACTGCGCGTACGCCTGGCTCGACTACATCGCCAGCCCAGAGGCGAACGCGCAGGCCACCGAGTACTTCGGTGAGGCGCCGTCCAACCAGGAGGCGTGCGAGTTCCGTTCCGAGGGTTCGTGCGAGGCGTACCACGCCGGTGACGCCGAGTACGCGTCGAAGATCTGGTACTGGTCGACGCCGATCGCCGACTGCCTCGACGGGCGGACGGATGTCGAGTGCACCGATTACGCCGCCTGGACGACGGCCTGGCAAGAGATCAAGGGCTAGTCCGCTGAGCAGTGGTTGGGGGGGGGGGGGGGGGGGGCCACCCCCCAACCACACCAAAGAAAAAAAACAAAAAGAACCCCACAAACAAACCCAAACCAAAAAAAAAAAAAAAACACCCAAGACGCAACACCACCACCC
>JBEVGZ010000243.1:0-9103 GCA_040511515.1 Microterricola sp. | reverse complement strand
GCTCCGCACCCGCGGTATCCCCGTGTTCGGGCCGGCCCAGGCCGCCGCCCAGCTTGAGGGCTCGAAGACTTTCGCCAAGCGCATCATGGATGAGGCCGGCGTTCCCACCGGCCGCGCCGTGCGTGCGGGCAGCCTCGCGGAGGCCACCGCCGCCATCGACGAGTTCGGTGCGCCATACGTGGTCAAGGCCGACGGCCTCGCAGCGGGCAAGGGTGTGCTCGTCACCGAGTCGCGCGATGCGGCCGTCGCACACGCCAACCACTGGCTGCAGCACGGCAGCGTGCTGATCGAGGAGTTCCTCGACGGCCAGGAGGTCTCCCTCTTCTTCCTGAGCGACGGCCACAACGTGCTGCCGCTCTCCCCCGCCCAGGACTACAAGCGCCTCGCCGACGGCGACGCCGGCCCCAACACCGGCGGCATGGGTGCGTACTCGCCGCTGCCGTGGCTCGACGCCGAGTTCGGCAGCGAGGCCGCCTTCGTCGACGAGGTGCAGCGCACGATCGCGCTGCCGACCGTGCGCCGGCTCGCCACCGAGCAGACGCCGTTCATCGGCCTGCTCTACTGCGGCCTGATCCTGACCAAGCGCGGCATCCGCGTGATCGAGTTCAACGCCCGCTTCGGCGACCCGGAGACGCAGGTCGTGCTCCCCCGTCTGCTCACCCCGCTCTCCGGCCTGCTCTTCGATGCAGCGACCGGAGCACTCGGCGAGCGCTCGAACCCCGAATTCTCGGCCGACGTCTGCGTCACCGTCGTGCTTGCCAGCGAGAACTACCCGGAGACGCCGGTGACCGGCCGCCCGATCACCGGGCTGGATGCCGCGGCAGCCGTCGACGGCGTGCACGTGGCCCACGCCGCGACCGCCAGCCGCGACGGCGGCCTGGTCTCGACCGGCGGCCGCGTGCTGAACGTCGTCGCGACCGCACCGGACTTCGCCGGCGCTCGCGCCCGTGCCTACGAGGCGCTCGGCCACATCCAGCTCGAGGGCGCGCAGTTCCGCAGCGACATCGCCGCCCGCGTGGCGGAGTAACCGCAGCGCGAGCCGCACATCGTGCGTGAGGGCCGGGCCACCAGACGGTGACCCGGCCCTCACTGTTTCATTCCGGCTCGGCCCGAGCGACGCCCGGGCTCGGCTCAGTCGGGGCGGGGCGCCGAAGCGCCGCACCCCGACCGCGCTAGGCCAGCGGCTTGCAGAGCAGACCGCTCGGCACGCCGCCGTTGTTCCAGCGGTAGGTGTACGCGACGCCGGCGATGTACTCGTTGTTGTTGCACTGCCCCTTGTACTTGCCCGGCGCCCAGTCGCTGCCGGTCGAGCCGCCGCCGGCCGGGCGGTTGTCGCCCTGGTCGAACCACAGGGTGCGTCCCTGGCTGCTCGGCAGGGTGTCGGTGCTCTGCGAGCAGTACAGCTTCGACATCGCCCACTTGTTCGTCACGCCCGGGTTGACGCTGTATCCGGTGGCGATCTGGCCGGCCGGGCACTGCAGCTTGCTGTAGCCACCCGCCCAGTCGTGGGTCACGGTCGCCTCGGTGCTCACGATCGTGTGCGTGCTGCTCGTCGCCGGCTGCGCGTTGTTCGTGCACAGAGCGCGGTTGGAGCTGCGCGAGAGTCCGATCAGTCGCTCGGAGTCGGCGCAGTTGCCCTTCCACTGGCCCGAATCCCAGTCGGTGCCCTGCGCACGCAGCGAGGAGTTGTTGTCGGGTGACGTCGCGCCGCTGCCGAGCATGTTCCAGCGCGGCGTGACGGCGACGGGTCCGCTCTTGCCCGGCGCGGTGACGAGCTTCGACCAGGCCGGGTAGCGCCAGTCATCCGCGATGCTGAACTTGGTGCCGGTGGGCGAGTAGCCGATCAGCGCGAACTTGTCGCTGAACACACCCGCTTCGGTGGCGTGGGTCACCAGCGGCCAGACCGCGAAGTCGGTGTCGTTGGCGACGAGCACGTCGATGAAGTTGCCCCACCAGGCGATCTCCTTGGGGTTGTCCTGCCCGGCGCCGGTGGTGCCGAACTCGCTCAGCCAGACCGGGGCCGTGTAGTGCTGGCCGGGCGTCGTCACGTACAGCGACTCGGCGGTCACCGCGGCGGAGAGCTCGGCCGCCGTCATGTCGCGGTAGCGCGGGTCGTGGGTCTCGCCGAGCCCCGTGGCCCCGGTGTGGTTGGGGCCGGTGAAGCCGTAGACGTGCGAGGAGTAGACCAGCTTGTCCGGGAACAGGATCGTGTTCGAGGTCGTCGCGACCGGCCGCAGGTTGGGCCGCTCGTGGAAGAAGCCGTCGATCGGGATGCCCTGCCAGTTGATGCCCTCCATCACGATGAGCGTGTTCGGGTTCACCTTCTGGATGGCGACCGCCGCGAGCTGGTACGCCTTGTAGAGGTCGTTGGCGTCGCCCATGCCCCAGTTCGGGTCGTCCGTGATGTCGCGACGCACCTCGTTGCGCAGGTCCATGCCCACCACGCGCGGGTTGTTCACGTAGCGCGCGGCCAGGAATGCCCAGTCGCTGACGAACTTGTCGAGGGTCTGGCTGCTGTGCGGCTTGGAGTTGCCGTCGTTCTCTCCACAGCACCAGCGCGAGGTCGTGCTGTGGTTGTTCAGGATGACGGCGAAACCGTCTGCCGTGAGCGCGGCGACCGTGGCGTCGAAGATCTGCAGCGGAGTCTTGCCCATGAGCTGCGGGTTCGCCAGCACGGCGGCATCCGGGACAGGCGCCGTCATGCCCAGCATCTCGTTGGAGAACGGCAGGCGGATGCTGTTGATGCCGACCTGGTGGAAGTCGGCCATGAGCGTGGCCATCGGCACTCGGTCGAGCCCCATCGGGATGTCATAGCTCACGCCGCTGTTGTAGTTGGCGGGATCGCTCTTCGGCTGCGTGCCGTTCCAGTGGCCCTGGGCTCCATCCCAGTTCGCCGACTTCAGCTTGAACCGGTTGCCGTTGGCGTCGACGACGTACCGGCCCCGCGTGCTGAGCGGTGCCGCCCAGGAGGCGGAGAGCTCGGCCCCCGTGAGCACGGGAATCGGTGGCGGCGTTGTGGGCGTGTCTGCATACACGGGAGTCGCGATCGACACTGCCAGGGCAGCTGTCGTGATCGCGACGATGAGTCGCACGGTGCGACGTTGCATTTGCGAACCTCTCTGTTGACTTTCGCGCACCGCCGAGCGTCGAAAGACAACGCCGGTTCGGGTGCCTGACACCGCCATGCTAGGCGCGCGCCGACCAAAATGTCAACGTAAACAGTTAGCGTAAACATTCCTGCGGGCGCGCACGCCGGATGCCGTCTGGCACCGTCGACAGGCATCCACTGGTGGGGCCGCGCGCGCCGCGCCGCGCCCGTAGACTGGTGCGGTGACTGCAGAACTCTCCGGCTGGACCCACGTGTACTCGGGCAAGGTGCGCGACCTCTATGTGCCGAGCGCGACGATGACCGACGACGACACCTGGACCGGCGACCCGCTCGCCACCAGCCCCGAGGTTCTCGTCGTGGCCAGCGACCGCGTGAGCGCGTTCGACCACGTTCTCGAGCCCGGCATCCCGGGCAAGGGCGAGCTGCTCACCACCCTCAGCCTGTGGTGGTTCGACCAGCTGCAGGTGCCCAACCACCTGATCGCCGACCACGGCCTCGACGGCGCCAGCCGGATTCCGGCCGCCGTCGCCGGGCGCAGCATGCTCGTGCGCACCCTGGACATGTACCCGGTCGAGTGCGTCGTGCGCGGCTACCTCACCGGCAGTGGCTGGAAGGAATACCAGGCGTCGCAGACGGTCTGCGGCATCCCGTTGCCCGCCGGCCTGCAGAACGGTGACCGCCTGCCCGAGCCGATCTACACCCCGGCGTGGAAGGCCCCGCTCGGCGAGCACGACGAGAACATCAGCTACGAGCGCACCGTCGAGCTGGTCGGGGCGGATATCGCGGCCGAGCTCCGCACGCTCTCGCTGCAGATCTTCGCCGACGCCTCGGCCATCGCAGAGGCGCACGGCCTGATCCTCGCCGACACCAAGTTCGAGTTCGGCGCCGACCGCGAGAGCGGCGTCACCCGCCTCGGCGACGAGGTGCTCACGAGCGACTCCAGCCGCTACTGGGATGCAGCGGCCTACGCCGCCGGAAGCACGCCGGAGGCGCGCATGGCCAGCTTCGACAAGCAGATCGTGCGCGACTGGCTGGCCGCCAACTGGGACCAGCAGGGCACGCCTCCCGAGCTCCCGGCCGAGATCGTCGAGCAGACGGCCGCCCGCTACCGCGAGCTGCTGGGGCGCCTCACCGCGCTGTAACGCCCTGACCGCTGCTGTCGGGAGTGCGTGGCCGGAATAGGTGCGCCACGGCATCCGTTGCACTCATCATGACCGAGCAGCCACCGTCCACCCGCAGCGCCAGCGAACTCCTGGCTCCAGACACCGGAATGGGCGCGGTGACCCTGCGCGTCGGCAACCTCGACGCGATGATCGCCTACTACCGCGACGCCGTCACGCTGCGGCTGTTGAGCCAGGAGGGCGGAACCGCGGTGCTCGGCCGCGGCGCGACCCCGATTGTGATCCTGCAGCACGCCCCGGAGCTGGCCAATCCGGAGCCGCGCGCCGCCGGGCTGTTCCACACGGCGATCCTGTTCGAGACGCAGGCGGCCCTCGCCGCCGCCGTCTACTCCGTGGCCAGGCAGCATCCAGGCACCTTCACGGGCAGCGCCGACCACATCGTGAGCGAGGCGTTCTACTTCACCGACCCAGAGGGCAACGGCATCGAGCTCTACTGGGACCGCACGCGCACCGAGTGGAGCTGGACCCACGGCACAATCGACATGGCGACCCTCGCGCTCGATCCCAACGACTACCTGCAGACCCACCTCACCGAGGCCGGCATCGCCGACCCCGTCATCGGCGGCGCCGTCGTCGGCCACGTGCACCTCTCCGTCGGCGATGTCGCCAGCGCCCGCGACTTCTACGTCGACAAGCTCGGCTTCGAGACCACCGCGGAGATGGGCGGCAGCGCGCTCTTCGTCTCGGCCGGCGGCTACCACCACCACATGGCCATGAACACCTGGAACAGCCGCGGGGCCGGCAAGCGTCGCCTCGCCCTCGGGCTCGGCCAAGTCGACATCCTGGTTCCGGATGCCGACGCGCTCGGCTCGCTGCAGGAGCGGATGACGCACTACGGCGTCGGCGTGCGCGACGACGGCCAGACGCTCCGCTTCGACGACCCGTGGGCGAACCTCATCCAGGTGCGAACGGCGTAGCCGCCGCTGTCGACAGCGCTCCGCCGGCGCGGCCTCAGTTCTTGTGCACCGCGTGGTGGAAGCCGTCGGCGTCGAGCGGGGTTCCGGGCAGTTCGGTCCGCACATTCTCGGCGCGCAGCCCGTCGAGCACGATGCCGAGCTGGCGACGCCAGTCGATCGTGGCCGGCTGCCCCGGCCGGTTGTAGGTGGAGAGCACGCCGAGCATCGTCACCAGGATCGACACGTCGACCCCGTTGACGTCCTTACGGAGTTCACCGTCGGCCTGGGCGCGCGCGATGAGAGCGGCGAGCGGCGCCTCGATGGCCGCACCCGGCCGGTAGTCGGCATCCGCCGTGCCCATGTAGACGATGATCGACGGCAGGCCCGGATCGGCGATGAGCCACTCCGAGACCCGTTCGACGTAGCGCGCGACGCCCTGCCACGCGCTCGGCGCGGCGAAGATGTCGGATGAGGAGGCCATGAGCTGGGCAAGGGACTGCTCGTAGAGTGCCCTGATCAGTTCGGTGCGGTTCGGGAAGTGCCGGTAGAGGGTCGCGATGCCCACCTCGGCGCGCCGTGCGATCTCCTCCAGCGACGCGTCGCTGCCCCGTTCGGCCACGACCGCGCGCGCCTCGGTGAGCAGTCGATCGTAGTTGCGTTGGGCGTCTTTGCGACGCCGGATCGGCTCGGCGCCGGAGCCGCCGCTGACTGCCGAATCGCCCGTTGAACTCATGTCCCCATTGTACGCCAAGCACGAAATTTATATCGAGGTAGTCCTCCGCTTTAGCGCCGGATGTGGCGCCGGTCCTCGCAGACCGCGGCGCGGCACGCGGCTGCGGCGCAGACCGCAACACCGGATGCCTCCGGGGCGCGCCGAGCCGCGTTGCGCTCGGCCCCCGCTGGCAGCGATGATGCTTGGAGCAACCATGGAGTTGCGCATGGCATCAAGCAAGGAGCACCAGTGTCGGTCGAGAAGAACACCCGCGAGTTCGACCCGGACATTGTGACGGATTTCACCGACCGGATGAGCTACGGCGGCTACCTGCAGCTCGACACGCTGCTCTCGGCGCAGCTGCCCGTGAGCGTGCCGGAGCACCACGACGAACTCCTGTTCATCGTGCAGCACCAGACGACCGAGCTCTGGCTCAAGCTCGTGCTGCACGAGCTGGCGAGCGCCCGCGATCTGCTGCGCGCCGACGAGCTGGCGCCTGCGCTCAAGCGCATCGCCAGGGTCAAGCACATCCAGCGCACGCTGACCGAGCAGTGGTCGGTTCTGGCCACGCTCACCCCCACCGAGTACGCCGAGTTCCGCGGCTTCCTCGGCAACTCCAGCGGCTTCCAGTCGTGGCAGTACCGCGCCGTCGAGTTCGTGCTCGGCAACAAGAACCGCCGCATGCTGAGTGTCTTCGAGTCGGATGCCGCGGCATCCGCCCTGCTCGGCGAGCTGCTCGAGGCCCCGAGCATCTACGACGAGTTCCTGCGTTACCTACACCGGGCCGGGCACGCCGTGCCGCAGGCGGTGCTGGAGCGCGACGTGACCGAGGCGTGGGTGCTCGACCCGGAGCTGGTGCCCGTGTTCACGCACATCTACGAGAACGCGAGCGAGAACTGGTCGGCCTACGAAGCCTGCGAGGAGTTCGTCGACCTGGAGGAGAACTTCCAGCTCTGGCGCTTCCGGCACCTGAAGACCGTGCAGCGCACCATCGGCATGAAGACAGGGACCGGCGGCTCGACCGGCGCGGCCTTCCTGCAGAAGGCCCTCGAGCTCACCTTCTTCCCGGAGCTGTACGCGGTGCGCACCGAGATCGGCCGCACGCCATGAGTACGCCGTGATCACCGAGGGCACGCGGATCAGCGTGCGCAACTGGTGGGCAGGCGAGTGGAGGGGGCCAACGGTCTTCACGTACCACTCCGGCCACCTGCACCCGGATCCGGAGCCGTCGCTCGCCGACACCGCCACCCAGCGCGCGGCACGCGCCCGCCCGGCGACCCTGGAGATCCCCGGCACCCTCTTCCCCGTGCTCTTCGACCGGCACGTGCACATGGGGCTGATCGATCGCGAGGCACTGCTGCCCGGCGGCATCACCCACGCGCTCGACCTCGGCTGGATCCCAGAGGAGATCGCGCTCTGGTCGATCGACTCGGCGCAGATGGGCTCCGAGCTGCCTGAAACCTACTTCGTCGGCGCCTTCCTCACCGCGCCGGGCGGCTACCCCGGCCAGAGCGGCTGGGCCCCACCCGGCTCGATCATCGAACTGAACACCTTCGAGGAGGCGCAGGCGGCCGTCGACGCCCAGGCGGAGCTCGGCGCCAGGGCGATCAAGCTCATGCTCAACAGCGACGCCGGCCCGCTGCCGGAGCTGCACGCACAGATCGGCGTCTACGAGCGGGCCAAACGCAAGAAGATCCCGCTCATCGCCCACGCCGAGGGCGTCGGCAGCGCCCAACTGGCCGTCGACGTCGGCGCCGACCTCCTGGCCCACGCCCCGTTCAGCGAGACGCTGAGCGATGGGCTGCTCGATGAGATGACGCTCATGGGCATGCAGTGGATCTCGACGATCGACATCCACGGCTGGGGCGAGCAGACTCCTGCCCGCGCCATCGCGATCGACAATGTGCACCGCTTCCTCCAGCGCGGCGGCCGCGTGCTCTACGGCACCGACCTCGGCAACGGCCCGTTGCCGGTCGGCGTGAACGAGCGCGAACTCCTCGCCCTCGCCGAGGCCGGGATGAGCGCGAACGGACTCGTCACCGCGATCGCCGGAGACGGCTCGAATCTGCGTATCGGCCCGCGCGTCGCCTGGGTTCCCGGCGATCCGCCGAGCGAGATCGCCTTCGCCGCCGGCGAGGAGACCGACACGACCGACATCGCAGAACAGACCGCCCGCTGGCTCGCCGGAGCCCGCGGAACAACGCTTGACTACCTCGAGGAGACCCTGCCATGAGCGATGACCGCACCACGATCTCGGATGCCGCGGCGGCATCCGTCGACCCTGCACTCGACCCACTGCTGGCCGAGGCGCGCAGGCTGGATGCGGCAGACCCGCTCGCCTACTTCCGCGAGCGCTTCGCCGGCGCGGAGAGCGACCTCGTCTACTTCGACGGCAACTCGCTCGGGCGTCCGCCGCTCTCGGCGATCGAGCGGGTCGAGAACTTCCTCCGTGACGAGTGGGCCGGTCGGCTGATCCGCGGTTGGGACGAGTCCTGGCTGCGCCTGCCCTACGTGATCGGCGACCGCATCGGCGCATCGGTGATCGGCGCGGCCGCCGGCCAGACGGTGATCGGCGACTCGACGACGGTGCTGCTGTACAAGCTGGCGCGCGCCGCCGTCGACGCCCAGATCGCCCGCGACCCCGCACGCGTCGAGATCGTCGTTGACACCGACAACTTCCCGACCGACCGCTACATCCTCGACGGCATCGCGAAGGAGCGCGGCCTCAGCCTGCGCTGGATCGAGGTCGACACCAGCGCGGGCGTCACGCCGGAGCAGCTGTCAACCGTCGTCGGGCCGCAGACGGCGCTCGTCGTCATCTCGCACGTCGCCTACCGCTCTGCCCACCTCGCCGATGCGCCGGAGCTGACCCGCATCGCCCATGAGGCCGGTGCGCTGATCCTCTGGGACCTCTGCCACTCCGCCGGCGCCGTGCCCGTCGAGGCCGACGCCTGGGGCTTCGACCTGGCCGTCGGCTGCACCTACAAGTACCTCAACGGCGGGCCGGGCTCGCCGGCCTTCGCCTATGTGCGCGAGGAACTCCAGGCCGAGCTCGCGCAGCCGATCCAGGGTTGGTGGGGAACGAGCGACATGTTCGCGATGGGACCGAACTACGAGCCGGCGCCCGGCATGCAGCGTTTCGTCAGCGGGACGGCCTCCATCGTCGGAATGCTCGCCATGCAGGACACGATTGCGATGATCGAGG
>JBEVGZ010000242.1:0-2941 GCA_040511515.1 Microterricola sp. | reverse complement strand
ATCATGCCGAAGCTCGCGGCCGAGTCGAAGTACGCCGCGCCGGGCAGCACGGTCACGGTCTCCTTGCCCGCGTTGATGAGCTTCGCGTCCTCCTCGCCCGCCCACGGGTACGGGCCGACGCCGAGGATGCCGTTCTCCGAGTGCAGCACGACGTGCACGCCGGCCGGGAGGTGGTTCGGGATGAGCGTCGGCAGCCCGATGCCGAGGTTCACGTAGGTGCCGTCCTCGAGCTCACGCGCTGCGCGGGCGGCCATCTCGTCGCGGGTGAGCGGCATCAGCGCCCTCCGTCCTGTTCGTGTGATTCGGCCCGGCCTGCCGGGCGCTTCCGCACGGTCGCCTTCTCGATGGGGAGTTCGTGGGACTGCTCCGGTGTGAGCCGCACGACGCGGTCGACGTAGATGCCGGGCAGGTGCACGTCATCCGGCCCCAGAACGCCCGGCTCGACGAGCTCGTCGACCTCGGCGATCGTCACGCGCCCGGCCATGCCGGCCAATGGATTGAAGTTGCGGGTGGACTTCTCGAAGCGGAGGTTGCCGTGGCGGTCGCCGACGGCGGCCCGCACCAGCCCGAAGTCGGTGCGGATGGCCTGTTCGAGCACGTACTCCCGCGGAGCGCCGAGGCTCTCGAACGGCCGCATCTCCTTCGGGGCGCTGGCGAGCGCGACGGAGCCGTCGGCGGCGTAGCGCAGCGGCATGCCACCCTCGGAGACCGCCGTGCCTGCGCCCGTCGGCGTGTAGAAGGCCGGGATGCCGACGCCGCCGGCGCGGAGGCGCTCGGCGAGGGTGCCCTGCGGCGTGAGCTCGACCTCGAGCTCGCCGCCGAGGTACTGCCTGGCGAACTCCCGGTTTTCGCCGATGTACGAGGCGATCACCCGGCGGATCCGGCCAGCAGCGAGGAGCTCACCGAGCCCCCAGCCGTCGACGCCGCAGTTGTTGGAGACGACCTCGAGCTCGCCGACGCCGCGCGCGAGGAGCGCCCGGATGAGCACGATCGGCACGCCGGAGAGCCCGAAGCCGCCGACTGCAAGCGAGGCCCCGGCGGGGATGTCGGCGACGGCCTCGGCCGCGCTGGCTACGGTCTTATCCATTGCGTTGCTCCCCCTGCTGCTCGGTCTCGATCTCGGCGAACACCTCGCGCATGACGGCGAGTGCGGCGTTGGCCGCCGGCAATCCGGCGTACAGCGCGGTGTGCAGGATCACCTCGGCGATCTCGGCACGGTCGAGCCCGTTGCGGAGCGCGGCGCGCACGTGCATCCGGACCTCGGCCTCGTGCCCACCGGTCACGAGCGAGGCGATGGTCGCGATGCTGCGTTCCCGGCGCGTGAGCTCGGGGCGGGCCCAGATCTCGCCCCAGGCGTACCGGGTGATGAAGTCCTGGAAGGCCGCGGTCTCGGCGGTGATCGCGGCGGTGGCCGCGTCGACGTGGGCGTCGCCGAGCACCGCGCGACGCACGGTCATGCCCCGAGAGTGGGCCTCGGATGCCGCGGTCGGCGCCGCGTCGGCTGAATCCGCGTCCTCCGCCGCCCGGATCGACGCGGCGAGCAGCGCTGCCGCCTCGGCCGGCTTCTCGAGCGGCGCCAAGTGCGCGGCCCCGGCGATCTCGGCGAAGCGCGCGATCGGCAGCGCCGCGGCGAGCGCGCGCATCGACGCCGACGTGGTGACGCTGTCGAACTCGCCGCTGACGATGAGCGTCGGCAGCGTCACGGAGCCGAGCGACGGTGTGCGGTCGAAGTGACCGAGTGCGGCGGCGGCGAGCGCGTACGACTCGTCGTCGACGTCGATCAGCGTGCTCAACCCGCGGGCTGCCGCGCCGTTGGGATGGGCGTCCAGGTGGCCGGGGGCGTACCAGCGCCCCGCGCTCGCCGTGACGAGCGAGGCGGTTCCGGCCGCGCGCACCTGCGCCGCACGTTCCGCCCAGGAATCGACCGTGCCGATCTTCGCGCCGGTGCAGTACGCGGCGAGGCTCAGCAGCCGCTGCGGGTGCTCGACCGCGAGCTCGAGCGCGACGGCACCGCCGAGCGAGATACCGGCCACGTGGAAGCGGCCGCCGCCGGCCTCGTCGACGAGCCGGAGTGTCGCGGTCGCGAGCTCGCCGATGGTGAAGTGCTCCCTGGCAGCCGGGCTCGCGCCGTGTCCGGGCAGGTCGACGCGCAGCATGCGCAGCTCGGGCAGCGTGGCCCTGAGCTCGGCGACGACGCCGTCCCAGACGGCGGTCGTTGTGCCGAGGGATGGCAGCAGCACGAGCAGACCGCTGGCCGCGGCGCTGTCGGCCGCTGCGGTGATCGTGCCGTGCAGGCGCGGGATGCTCATGGCAACTCCTTGGTCGAGAGTGAGTGGAACCGGTCGATGGCCGCGCCGACGATGCGTGCGGATGCCGCAACGGTCGCGGCCGGGTCCCGGCGTAGTTCGGGGGTGATCGCGCGGTTGCGCTCCAGTGCAGCGTGGTCGAACGCGAGCCCGCCGAGCATGGATGCCGCGGCGTCCGCACTCTGCACCGCGAGCCGCAGCAGGCCGCGGAAGGCGCTCCACTCCGCGTGCCACTCCCCCATCGGGCGGGCGTCCTGGCTGATGGCCGCGCTGTGCAGCGCCGCCTGGAGGCCGCCGACGCGGAGGCCGTTCGCGCTGAGCAGCACGGCATCGACCGGATTGCGTTTGTGCGGCATGGCCGAGGAGCCGCCGGCGGTCGCGAGCACGACCTCGGCGACCTCGCTGCGGCTGAGGAAGCCGACATCGCGTCCCAGTCGGCCGAGCGTCACCGCGACGATGGCCGCCGTGTTGCCGATCGTGAGAATCGGGCTCCGCTCGCTGTGCCAGCTGCGCCCCGGATCGGCGAGACCGAGTTCGGCTGCGAGCGCCGCCCGCAGCCGAGTGCTGGATTCCACGGAGCCGCCCGCCCGGTCGATGGCTTCTCCGGTGCCCACAGCCCCGCCGAGCTGCACCGG
>JBEVGZ010000241.1:0-2995 GCA_040511515.1 Microterricola sp. | reverse complement strand
GCTGTGACCAATGTGTAGATCTGCGTGGTCGCGACCGATGAGTGGCCGAGTAGCTCCTGCACGACGCGCACATCGGCGCCTCCGGCCAGCAGATGGGTCGCGAAGGAGTGCCGCAGCGTGTGCGGGGACACCTCGACGTCGAGCCCGGCGCGGGCGGCGGCGGCCCGGATGATGAGCCAGGCGTTCTGGCGCGACACGCGTTGACCGCGCAGGCCGAGGAACAGCGCGGGGGTCGCGGTTCCGCGCCGGGAGAGCACGGGCCTGGCGCGTACGAGGTAGGCGTCGATGGCCGCCCTGGCGAAGCTGCCGACGGGCACGATGCGCTGCTTGCCGCCCTTGCCGAGCAGCCGCACCACCTCGCGGTCGATCACGTCGTCGACGTTGAGGTCGACCGCTTCCGAGACGCGCGCACCGGTCGCGTAGAGCAGCTCGAGCAGCGCGTGGTCGCGCAGTTGCTGCACGTCATCCCCGCGTGTCGCGTCCAGCAGCGCCTCGACCTGTTCGATCGTGATGGCCTTGGGCAGCCGGCTGCCGAGCTTGGGCGGTTTCGTCTCGTGGGCGGCATCCGTCTCTGTCGTGCCCTCATCGAGCAGGAAGCGGTGCCAGCCGCGCACGGAGGAGAGCACTCTGGCGATCGAGGAGGCCTTCAGCGGCTCCTCCTCGCGTGTGCCGAGGTGGCGCACGAAGTCGCTCACGTGGTTGCTCGTGACGGCGGAGGGGTCGGTGACGCCTTCGTCGGCCAGCCAGCGCGTGTACAGCGCGAGGTCGCGGCGGTAGGCGGCGACGGTGTTGCTCGAGAGGCCGCGCTCGACGGTGACGTGGCGCAGGTAGTTCTGCACCGCGCGCTCGACGGCGCTCGGTGGGGCCGCAGGGGCCGTGTGGGGAACCGCAATCGCGGCGGTCGTCGCCGATTCCGGTTCGGCCGTCACGCCCCGAACGCCTCACTCTTCGGATGCCGGGGCCAGATCACGTCGCCGGCCTCCAGTCCCTGCCATCCGCGGGATCTGGCCACCGTGGCCGCGAGCACGCTGACGACGAGCGACGGGTTCTGCAGTTCGCGCGCCATCACGGCGTCGACGGCCTCGTCCAGCGAGACCCAGCGCAGCTCGATGTCCGCCTCCTCGTCGCTGCGTGGGAACGGCTCGGCGGTGGCGCGGAGGCCGCGGGCGAGGTAGATCCGGATCGCCTCGTCACTGCCGCCGGGCGAGGTGTAGAACTCGCTGAGCACGCTCCACTCGCTCGCCTCGAGGTCGGCCTCCTCTGCCAGCTCGCGCTGCGCCGCAAGGAGCGGGCTCTCGCCGCGAACGTCGAGCAGCCCGGCCGGGATCTCCCACTCCCGTGTGCGCACCGGATGCCGGTACTGCTTGATCAGCAGCACCCGCTCGGTCTCGTCGATGGCGAGCACGGCGACGGCGCCGGTGTGGTCGACGAAGTCACGCTCGATGACCGCACCGTTGTACTCGAAGCGCTCACGGCGCACGTCCCAGACGCGGCCGGTGAAGACCGTGTTGGACGAGAGCACCGCGACCGCCTGCGGCGTGTCGGCCAGCGGCGAAGCGGCCACTGCCGAGCCGGCAGACGGGTCGCGGTGCTCATCGTTGTTCGTCATGCGCTGAGCGCCCTCGTCTTACTCGGCGTCCTTGACCTCAAACAGGCGGCTGGCCTGCTGGCGGTCGAGCGCGGCGGAGACGAGGCCGCGGAACAGCGGGTGAGCGTTGTTCGGGCGCGAGCGCAGCTCCGGGTGTGCCTGCGTGGCAACGTAGAACGGGTGCTGGTCGCGCGGCAGCTCGACGAACTCGACGAGCTGGCGGTCGGGCGATGTGCCGGAGAACGAGAGGCCGGCGGCCGCGATCTGCTCGCGGTAGCCGTTGTTCACCTCGTAGCGGTGACGGTGGCGCTCGGTGATGAGCGTCGAACCGTAGAGCTCGGCAACCAGCGAGTCCTCGGCGAGGGCGGCCTGGTAGAGGCCGAGGCGCATCGTGCCGCCCAGGTCTCCCCCAGCGATGATCTCGACCTGCTCCGCCATCGTCGCGATCACGGGGAACGCGGTCTCCGGGTCGAACTCCGTCGACGATGCGCCAATCAGATCCGCTTTGTTGCGGGCGTACTCGATGACCATGCACTGCAGGCCGAGGCAGAGGCCGAGGGTCGGGATGCCGTTCTCACGCGCGAACTTCAGCGCACCGAGCTTGCCCTCGATACCGCGCACGCCGAAGCCGCCTGGCACGCAGATGGCGTCGAGCTCGGCGAGGTTGCGGGCTGCACCCTCCTCGGTCTCGCACTCATCGGAGGGGATCCAGTTGATGTTGACCTTGGTCTGCTGGGCGAAACCGCCGGCGCGCAGCGCCTCGGTCACCGAGAGGTAGGCATCCGGAAGGTCGATGTACTTGCCGACCAGGCCGATGGTCACCTCGTGCTTGGGCTCGTGCACGGCGTCGAGCACCGTCTGCCAGCCGTCCCAGTTCACGTCGCCGGCCTTCTTCAGGCCGAGCTGCTCGATGATGTACGCGTCGAGACCCTGCGCGTGCAGCACGGTCGGGATGTCGTAGACGCTGCGGAGGTCCGGCGTGTTGATGACGGCTTCCTCTTCGACGTCACACATCAGAGCGATCTTGCGCTTGTTGCTCTCGGTCACCGGGCGGTCGCTGCGGAGCACGAGGGCGTCCGGCTGGATACCGATCGAGCGCAGCGTCGCGACGGAGTGCTGCGTCGGCTTGGTCTTCTGCTCGCCGGAGGCGCCCATGAACGGCACCAGGGAGACGTGCACGAAGAACACGTTCTTGCGACCGAGCTCGTGGCGCACCTGACGTGCGGCCTCGAGGAACGGCTGCGACTCGATGTCACCGACGGTGCCACCGACCTCGGTGATGATCACGTCGGGCTGCGGCTCTTCGCTGGCCTGCAGGCGCATGCGGCGCTTGATCTCGTCGGTGATGTGCGGGATGACCTGCACGGTGTCACCGAGGTACTCGCCGCGACGCTCCTTGGCGATCAC
>JBEVGZ010000240.1:0-6649 GCA_040511515.1 Microterricola sp. | reverse complement strand
TCACGGAGGCCTCACGGAACGCCAGCTGCAGCGAACGCAGACCGTCGCGCAGGCTCCGCGCGTGCATGTCGCTGATCTCCGGCGCTGCCGCCGTGATCAGTCCGGCGAGGGCGTTGATGAGCTTGCGCGCCTCGTCGAGGTCCTGCTGGGATTCGGGGTCATCGGCCAGTCCGCACTTGACCGCCGCGGCACTCATCAGGTGCACAGCGGTGGTCGTGATGACCTCGACCGCAGGCACATCGGCAATGTCACGAGTGGCCTCCGCGGCCTCTGCTCTGGCGGCGTTCTCGTCGAATGCCGGGTTTTCATCGAAATTATTGCTCAAGGCATTCCTCTGCTAGGCTCTTACGGGCTACGGAGCACACGCTCCGTTGACGAAAGTGGATATTCTCCCACCCGCGCTTGACCGCTTCACTAGGTTACCGGGTTGTTAGCACTCCGTTTCTTCGCATCACGGTTTCGACCGGGGCGCGGGGGAGCAGCCAGGGTGCAGCAGGAAAACTCGCGGAACGCGGGTGATCTCTGCGTGGATCTCTACTCTCGTCCGTCACATGGCACACGCCGGTGACAGTGGCTGAATTTTGAGTAGATGGAGACTCGCATCACCGATCCCCGTACAAACGACCGCATCCGAGTGCCTGAGGTTCGCCTCGTCGGCCCCGGTGGCGAGCAGGTCGGCGTCGTCAAAATCGAGGTAGCACTGCGCATGGCGCAGGAGGCTGACCTCGATCTCGTTGAGGTTGCCCCCAACTCCAAGCCTCCCGTGGCCAAGATCATGGATTTCGGCAAGTTCAAGTACGAGGCTGCGCAGAAGGCGAAGGAAGCCCGACGCAACCAGGCGAACACGATCCTCAAAGAGGTTCGCTTCCGACTCAAGATTGACAAGCACGACTACGAAACCAAGATGAAGCGCGCAATCGGCTTCCTCCAGGGCGGTGACAAGGTGAAGGCCATGATCCTGTTCCGTGGTCGTGAGCAGTCTCGCCCCGAGCAGGGCGTGCGCTTGCTCCAGAAATTTGCCGAAGATGTGGCGGAATACGGTTCTGTGGTATCGACTCCGACCATCGACGGTCGAAACATGGTCATGGTCATTGGCCCTCTGAAGAACAAGTCAGAGGTCAAGGGCGAGGCCAACGCTAATCGGGCCGCGACTAAAGCGGCGAAGCAGGAGGAAAACAATGCCTAAGCAGAAGACCCACTCCGGGTCCAAGAAGCGCTTTAAGGTCACCGGAAGCGGCAAGATCATGAAGCAGCAGGCCGGAATGCGTCACAACCTCGAGGTCAAGGCCTCGAAGCGCAAGGCCCGCCTGAACCAGGACCAGGTGCTGGCTCCGGCCGACGCCAAGGTCATCAAGAAGCTTCTCGGTCGCTGATCTTCGCGATCAACCGCCGTCACACCCGTTAGGAAGAAACAAAAATGGCAAGAGTAAAGAGGGCCGTCAACGCCCACAATAAGCGTCGGGTCATCCTCGAGCGCGCCAAGGGCTACCGCGGCCAGCGTTCGCGCCTCTACCGCAAGGCCAAGGAGCAGGTCACGCACTCGCTGGTCTACAGCTTCCGCGACCGTCGTGCCCGCAAGGGTGACTTCCGCCGCCTGTGGATCCAGCGCATCAACGCCGCGTCGCGTGCGAACGGTATGACCTACAACCGCCTGATCCAGGGCCTCGGCCTTGCCGGCGTCCAGGTCGACCGTCGCATCCTCGCCGAGCTGGCCGTCAACGAGCCCGCCACCTTCGCTGCCCTCGTGCAGACCGCGAAGAAGGCGCTGCCCGCCGACGTCAACGCCCCCAAGGCGAAGGTCGCTGCGTAAGCACCGAGTTTTCTCGTCGAAAGGCCCGACACCCACCGTGGTGTCGGGCCTTTCGCATGCCAGGTCCCGCCGCGTTGGCTCGCCGCCGTGCCGCCCGGTGGACGCTGTGCCGATCGGTAGACTTGGCGCATGCTTGAAAACCCTCGTTCCCCGCGTGTTCGCTCCGTCGCCAAACTGGCCAAGAAGGCGGCCCGCGTCGAGAGCGGGATGTTCCTGCTCGAAGGCCCGCAGGCCGTCGCCGAGGCGTTGAACTTCCGCCCGGAACTGGTGCAGGAACTGTTCGGCACCCCGACGGCGCTCGACCGCTACCCGGAGATCGCCCAGGCGGCAGAGGAGGCGGACGTTCCGTTCGAGTTCGTGACGGAGCAGGTGCTGAACGCGATGGCCGATACGGTGACCCCACAGGGATTCATCGCCGTCTGCCGCGTCTTCCCGACCGCGCTCAAAGACATCTTCGCCGGTGAGCCGAAGCTCATCGCCATCCTCGAAGAGGTGCGCGACCCCGGCAACGCCGGCACGATCATCCGGGCCGCGGATGCCGCCGGCGCCGACGCCGTGATCCTGACCGGCCGCTCCGTCGACCTCTACAACCCGAAGGTTGTGCGCTCGACCACCGGTTCGCTGTTCCACCTGCCGATCGCCATCGACGTGGAGCTCGAAGACGTGCGTCTGCGCGTTCGGGAGGCCGGAATGCAGCTGATCGCCGCCGACGTCAAGGGTGAGGACATGCTCCAGGCGCGGTCGTCCGGCCTGCTCGCGGAGCCGACGGCGTGGCTGTTCGGCAATGAGGCGCGCGGGCTCAGCGAGGAGAAGCTGGCACTGGCCGAGCGCTCCGTGATGGTGCCGCTGTACGGGCAGGCCGAGTCGATGAACCTCGCGACGGCGGCGTCCGTCTGCCTCTACGAGTCGGCCTTCGCCCAGCGCAGCGCCGCGGTATAACGACCGGGTGCAGTAACGGTTGTATAACCACCCCCGCAGGGGGCACACTTTCGGCCCATAAGTCCCTATGTTGGGGGGTATGGATTCGAATCCGAAAAAAGCTCGACTCGAGCCCGCCACGTCGAACATCGCCGTTCGGCGTGGTGAGCCCCTTGTCGTCATCGACACCGTCAACAAGCACTACGGCGAGTTGCATGTTCTGAAGAACATCAACACCGTCGTGACCCGCGGCGAGGTCGTCGTGGTGATCGGTCCCAGCGGATCCGGCAAGTCCACGCTCTGCCGGGCCATCAACCGGCTTGAGACGATCGACTCCGGGTCGATCAGCATCGACGGTCAGCGTCTCCCGGAAGAGGGAGCCGATCTGGCGAGGCTGCGCGCCGACGTCGGCATGGTGTTCCAATCGTTCAACCTGTTCTCGCACAAGACGGTGCTGGAGAACGTGACGATGGCGCCGATCAAGGTGAAGAAGATCCCCAAGGCGGAGGCGGTGAAGACCGCCATGGCGCTCCTGGAGCGCGTCGGCGTCGCCAACCAGGCGAACAAGATGCCGGCCCAGCTCTCCGGTGGCCAGCAGCAGCGCGTCGCCATCGCCCGATCCCTCGCGATGAGTCCGAAGCTGATCCTGATGGACGAGCCGACCAGCGCACTCGACCCGGAGATGATCAACGAGGTCCTCGACGTGATGATCGGCCTGGCCAAAGACGGCATGACCATGATCGTCGTCACCCATGAGATGGGATTCGCCCGCAAGGCGGCAGACCGGGTGCTCTTCATGGCCGACGGCGAGATCGTCGAGGAGGCCAAGCCGGAGGACTTCTTCTCCAATCCCCAGTCGCACCGCGCCCAGGACTTCCTCTCCAAGATCCTCGAGCACTGAGGTCTCACCACCGCAGGGCAGCACCACGTTTCAGGACCATCGATCGCCCACCAAGAATGAGGTTGACCATGAAGAAGAAACTCTCCATCATCGCGCTGGCGGCGGCCAGCGTGCTCGCCCTCGCGGCCTGTGCCAGCGGTGACAGCGGAACGGGCGACGGCGAGAGCGTCGCACCGGCCCCGGAATTCGCGGCCGGGACCACAATGGCGGAACTGGCGGAGGCCGGCACGATGACTGTCGGAACGAAGTTTGACCAGCCGCTGTTCGGCCTGGTGAACCTCGACGGAGAGCCGGAGGGCTTTGACGTCGAGATCGCCAAGATCATCGCGGCCGGGCTCGGCATCGCTCCGGAGAACATCGAGTGGAAGGAAGCCGTCTCAGCAAACCGCGAACCCTTCATTGAGAACGGTGAGGTCGATATCGTCGTCGCCACCTACACGATCAACGACAAGCGCAAGGAAGTCATCTCCTTCGCCGGCCCGTACTACCTGGCCGGACAGTCGATCCTCGTGCTGGCAGACAACGACACGATCACGAGCGAGGAGGACCTCGTCGGGCAGCCCGTCTGCTCGGTCACCGGGTCGACGCCGGCGGCGAAGCTTGCCGAGATCGGCGCAGTGCCCCTGCTCACCGACACCTACACGAACTGCCTGGAGCCGCTGCGCTCCGGTGACGTCGTCGCCGTCAGCACCGACAACGTCATCCTCGCCGGCCTGGCCGCGGAGAATGAGGGCGAGTTCAAGATCGTCGGTAAGCCGTTCACGGAGGAGCCATACGGAATCGGCCTGCAGAAGGACGACACCGAGTTCTGCACGTTCATCAACGACACCCTTGAGGCCGCCTACGAAGACGGCAGCTACGAGGAGGCGTGGAACTCGACGGCGGGAACGGTGCTTCCCTACGTCGATCCGCCGGCCGTTGAGCCGTGTGCATGATCGGCTCCGTAGCCGCCCGCTCCTAGCGTGAAGCCGGTGTGGGCCGGGCAGTCGCCCGGCCCACACCATCACCGCACTGCCGAAAGGACCCCCGCATGGATGCGGTGATCGAGAATCTGCCCCGCTATCTCAGCGGCTTCGTGCTGACGCTGCAGTTGCTCGTCGTGTCCGGCGTCGCGGCATTCATCATCGGGACGTTGATCGCTGCGATGCGCATCTCACCCGTCGCCTCGTTGCGGGGTTTCGCCACCGTGTACACGGAGCTCGTGCGCAACACCCCGCTGACGCTGATCCTGTTCTTCTGCGCGTTCATCCTGCCGTACTTCGGAGTCGACCTGAGCTACATCGTCTTCGCGATGATCGGCCTGAGCGTGTACACCTCGCCGTTCGTGGCTGAGGCGCTCCGGTCCGGCATCAACGGCGTGCCGATCGGGCAGGCGGAGGCGGCACGCAGCCTCGGGCTCGGCTTCGGGCAGAGCGTGAGCCTCGTCATCCTGCCCCAGGCATTCCGGATGACGATTCCGCCGCTGATCAACGTGCTCATCGCCCTCACCAAGAACACCTCCGTCGCCGGCGGCTTCTTCGTGGCAGAGCTGTTCACGATCGGCAAGGAGCTGGCCAACGCCAACGGGGACGCGGTCATCGCCATCCTGCTGGGCGTCGCGACGTTCTACCTGATCATCACCATCCCGCTCGGACTGTTGGCCGGGCGCATTGAGAAGCGAGTGGCGGTGCGGCGATGAGCGGCTCGAGTGTCCTCTTCGACGCCCAGGGCCCCAAGGGCCGGCGTCTCTCCCTGATCCTCTCCATTGTCGGGCTCCTCCTGCTCGCGGCCGGTGCGGCCTGGGTCTACTCCATCCTCGCTGCGCCCCGCGTGGCGACGAGCGGGATTGAGCTGCCGAGCATGCTCGACCCCAGCCGCTGGGACATCTTCCTCGACCCGCGCGTGTGGAACCGGATCATCCTCGTCGGTGTGGTCGGCACGCTGAAGGCCGCGGCGGTCGCGGCGGTCGGCGCCGTCCTCCTCGGCATCGTCTTCTCGCTGCTGCGCAGCGCGGAGACGAAGTGGATCCGCATTCCCACCACGGTGGTGCTGGAGTTCCTGCGTGGCATGCCGGTGCTGCTGATGATGCTGTTCATCCTCCTGGCCGGCTCGACCGGTGCGTACTGGGCGGTCGTCATCGCGCTGATCCTCTACAACGGGGCCCTCATCGGTGAGGCGCTGCGAGCGGGCCTGACCGCGCTGCCGCGAGGCCAGCGCGAGGCCGGCCTCAGCCTGGGCATGCGGCCGCTGCAGTCGCGGCTGCTGGTGGAGTTCCCGCAGGCATTCCGTCAGATGCTGCCGATCATCGTCGCGCAACTCGTCGTGCTGCTCAAGGACACCTCGCTCGGCTACATCGTCGGCTACCCCGAGCTCATCCGCGTCACGATGAACAACATCGCCAGCGCCGTCGGTAACCGCTACCTGTTCTCCCTCTTCTTCGTCACACTGGTGCTCTACCTGATCATGAACCTCTCGCTGTCCTGGTTCGCCCGGTGGCTCTCGCGCCGCACCGCAAGCGGCGGGGGCAAGCCCGGCCGCGGAAAGAAGCCGCCCGCCGTTGACCCCAACGCCGAGGTGATGATCCTGCAGGGCTCCGTCGAGGCCCAGATGGACCCCCCTGCATCGGAGCGCTGAGCGGAACCGCGCACTCGAGCGTGCGGACGCGGCGCGACGGCGCCGCGGGGCTGAGTAAACTTGTGCCTTGTGTCTGAGTCCACTGAGCTCCCAGAAGCTGTAATCACCGAATCCGCCGTCGCCGCGGCCGTCGACGCCGCACTCGCGGCGATCGAATCCGCCGGCGACTCCGCCGCGCTGAAGACCGTGCGCACGGAGCACACCGGCGAGGCCTCGCCGCTGGCCCAGCTGAATGCCACGCTGCGCGACGTGCCCAAAGACCAGAAGGCCGCCCTCGGCAAGCTCGTCGGTCAGGCCCGCGCCCGTGTCGCGCAGGCCTTTGCCGCGCGCGAAGAGGGCATCGTCGCCGCCGAGGCTGCCGCGCAGCTCGAGGCCGAGGCCGTCGACGTCACCGCGCTGGCCAGCCG
>JBEVGZ010000239.1:0-10232 GCA_040511515.1 Microterricola sp. | reverse complement strand
TCTGCGCGCACCACACCGCCCGGAGCGAGCGCGTGTCGGGCCACGTGCTCGCGCAGCGCCCCGTAGCTGAGCGGACGCCCGCCGAACCGCAGAGCGGTGTCAGCGTCTGCGCCGCCCAGCCACTGCGCCGCGTTCTCCAGCGGAGCGCTCACCACGGGAGTGCTCACCGGGGGGTGATGAGACCGGGCCAGGCGCGGTGCACCTGCTTCGCGACGAGCACCGTCACGATGACCTTGAGGATGTCGCCGGGAAGGAAGACCAGCGCGCCGGTGAGCGCGACGGTGAAGGGAACACCCGTGCTGACGGCGACCCAGGGAATGCCGATCGCGTATATGGCGACGATGCCGCCGAGCGCCGTCGCACCCAGGGCAGGCAGGATCGGGTAGCGGGGGAGCAGCCTGGCGGTGAACCAGCCGATCACGAGCGCGGCAAGGAGCCAGCCGATCAGGTAGCCGCCCGTCGGGCCGAAGAACACGCCGATGCCGCCACGGCCGCCGGAGAGCAGGGGGAGGCCGGCGGCGACGAGCACCTGCAGCAGCAGAACGGCGAGGAAGCCGTTGCGGGCGCCGAGGATGGCGCCGGCGAGCATCACGCCGAGGGTCTGGAATGTGATCGGAACGGCCGTGCCGCCGATGTACAGCGAGCCGGGCAGGCCCAGTGCCGCGATGAGCGCGGCGAAGGTGGCGATGGACGCCAGATCGCGGGCGCCGAGGGTGCGGCGCGGCGCACGAGAGCCGGTGGCGGCGGGGTCGGGCGCCGAGGTCGGCTGCTGCGGCAAGCTCTGCTGTGTGTGCTCTGTCATGAACACAACGCTAGAAGTGGGGTCGGATGCCGCGCTCAATCTGCCGTACAAAAATCGACGGCAGATTCTGGATGGCGAGCCTGGAACGCTAGGCGACGGCGCGGTGCGCGGCAGTCTCGGGGTGCGCGGTGCGCGAGGCATCGGCGCGGTTCTGATCGGCCCACACCGCGACGGGGGCGGGGTTCCAGCTGAGAGCGCTCGGCTCGGTCCCCGGCTCATTCCGCAATGCGGTGCGGCCGTCTTCAACGGTGCGCGTGAGCTCGCCGGCAATCTGGCGACTCAGCATCGTGTGGAAGATCTCATCGGTGTCGCCATCGGCGCGGCGAACGAGCGTCCACTCCCCGGATGCGCCGATGATGCCGGTGAGCTTGTCGTTGATGAGCTCGAACAGCGCCTCGGAGCTGAGCTCTGGCGCTGGAGCCAGAAGCACTGGCGCGGTCTGGCGGCGCCGGCGGAACATTGCCACGGTCGGTCCTCTCGCTTGCTTCGGGTAGCAGGATCAGTCTGCGCTATACTCGCCCGAATCCGCGGCTGACACGCCGCGCCGCGCGGTTACTTCTCGAGCGCGCGCCCCTTGGCCTCCTCGCGCACCGAGGCGATCGCGAGGGTGAGCGAGATCCCCCAGCCGAGCCACATGAGGGCCAGTCGCCAGTCACGTGGTCCGTTGCGGGTGGCTTGGACGATGCCCCAGCCGCTCATCACCGCACCAATGACCGCACCATTCAACAGGTATTTGCGCATTGTCTGCACCTCCGTCCTCCCACGTTAGCGTGACTGGGAATTCGCCCCAACCCTGACCGATCGTGCAGTTCCTGACCGATTGGTCAAGTAGCATGGGGCGCATGCCCCCAGTAGACGCCGATTCGGCCACCTCCAGCACGCGCCCGAAAGCGAGCGACGAGCTGCGCACGATCGCGCTCCTGCAGTTCGCATCGACGGGCTTCTCCGGAACCTCGCTGCAGCAGATCGCCGATGAGGCCGGCTACTCCAAGTCGAGCGTGCTCTACCACTACGCCAACAAGGAGGCACTGCTCGAAGCCGCGATCGGCCCGGCCATCGACCGCCTCGGCGCCCTGCTCGCCCGCTTCACGGAGCGCGGCCCGTCCCTGGAGGCCCGCGGGCTCTTCGTCGAGGACTTCATCGACTTCCTGCTCGACCACCGCCTCGAGGTGTACACCTTCATCAACCAGGGGAGTTCGCTGCGCGGCATCCCCGTGATCGATCGGGCGAACGCCTTCATCCTCGAGCTGTCGAACACCGTCTGCGACGAGAACGCCAGCACCGAGGACAAGATGCGCTTCGGAGTCGCGCTCGGCGGTGCGGCCTACTCGCTGGTCGCCGGCATGGCCTTCCTCGATGGTGAGCAACTCGGCCCCGTCGACGAGGTGCGTGCAGCACTCATCAAACTCGTCGGAGAGCTGTTGGCTCCCGTCTCCCTCCCCTCCGTCTAACCCTTCACGAGCAGGACAAACACAGTGGCAACCTTTCTCTACCGAATCGGTCGTTTCGCCTATCGCCGTGCGTGGCAGGTGATCGGCGCCTGGATCCTGGTTCTCGCCGCCATCCTCGGCGGAGGCCTCGCCCTCGGCGGTCAGTTCGAGGAGTCATTCTCGATTCCCGGAACGGAATCGCAGGACACGATCGACACCCTGAACGCGGTGTTCCCGCAGGCATCGGGAGCGGCCGTCGAGACCGTCTTCGAGGTGCCGGACGGCGAATCCGTCGAGGACCCCGAGTACAAGGCCGCGATCGAAGAGACGATCTCGGCCATCGAGGACGTCGACGGTGTCGCCGCGGCCATCAGCCCCTTCTCTGAGTACGCGGCCAACGCCGTCTCCGACGACGAGGAGACCGCGATCGCGCGCGTGCAGCTCGAGGGAGCGTCGACGGATGTCACCCAGGAGACGATCGACGCCCTGACCGCCACCGGCGAGATCGGCCGTGACGCCGGCATGACTGTGGCGTTCGGCGGCCAGGTCTTCCAGGACACGACCTTCGGGCTCACCATCGTCGAGGTGTTCGGCGTGCTCTTCGCCGGCGTCGTGCTCATCATCACCTTCGGATCGTTGCTCGCAGCCGGCATGCCCCTGCTGATGGCCCTCGTCGGCGTCGGCGTCGCGATCGGTGGCATCCTCGTCGCGGCGGCGTTCGGCAGCGTGTCGAGCACCGCCCCGATGCTGGCTGTCATGCTCGGCCTCGCCGTCGGCATCGACTACTCGCTGTTCATCCTCTCCAGACACCGACTACAGCTCGCCAGGGGTGTCGACCCGGAGGAGTCGGCAGCAACAGCGGTCGCCACGGCCGGCGGCGCCGTCGTCTTTGCCGGCATCACCGTGATCATCGCCCTGCTCGGTCTGCTCATCGTCGGCATCCCGTTCCTCAGTACCATGGGTGTCGCAACCGCATTCGCCGTGCTGATCGCCGTGCTGATCGCGATCACGCTTCTCCCTGCCGTGCTCGGCCTGATCAAGGGACGGATGTCGCCCAAGGCCGGCAGCCGAGCACACCGCCGAGCGCTCGCCGCCGACGACGCCAAGCCGACCATGGGCCGCCGCTGGGTGAACACCGTGCTGAAAGCACCGATCGTGGCCGTCGTGCTCGTCGTCGGAGTGCTCGGCACCCTGGCGATCCCCGCGCTCAGCCTCGACCTCAACCTGCCGACCGGCGCGGCTGAGCCCGCAGGCTCGACGCAGCGCGAGGCCTACGAGATGATCGCCGACGGTTTCGGACCCGGCTACAACGGCCCGCTCGTCGTGGTCGTCGACATCACCCAGACCACGGACATCGTCGACGATCTCGACACGATCCGCGCCGAGCTGGAGCAGCTCGACGACGTCGCCTACGTCAGCCAGGGGCTGCCGAACCCGAGCGTCGACACCGCGATCATGCAGGTGATCCCCGAGAGCGCGCCGGACGATCCAGAGACGAAGACGCTGGTGCAGAACATCCGGGATCTCGCGCCGGAGATCGAGGACGAGCTGGGAACGCCCATCACGGTCACCGGCCAGACCGCCGTCACCATCGACATCTCGAACAGGCTGAGCGACGCCCTCGTGCCGTTCGCGCTCATCGTCGTCGGCCTCTCGATCATTCTGCTGATGATGGTGTTCCGCTCGATCTTCGTGCCGATCAAGGCCGCCATCGGCTTCCTGCTCTCGGTGTTCGCCGCCATCGGCGCGACGGTCGCCGTGTTCCAGTGGGGCTGGTTCTCCGAGCTCCTCCACGTGGAACAGGCCGGCCCGATCCTGAGCTTCCTGCCCATTCTGCTGATGGCCGTGCTGTTCGGCCTGGCCATGGACTACGAGGTCTTCCTCGTCTCCGGCATGCGCGAGGAGTTCGTCAAGACCGGCAACGCCCGATCCTCCATCGTGCACGGCTTCCAGCACTCCGCCCGTGTCGTGACGGCCGCGGCGCTGATCATGTTCTTCGTCTTCTTCTCCTTCGTGCCCGAAGGCGCAGGACCGATCAAGGGCATCGCATTCGCGCTCGCGATCGGCGTGTTCTTCGACGCATTCCTGGTGCGGATGACGCTGGTGCCCGCCGCCATGGCACTCGCGGGCAAGGCCGCCTGGTACCTCCCCAGGTGGTTGGGCCGGCTGCTCCCGAACGTCGACGTCGAGGGCGAGGGCCTCAGGGCACACCTCGACGATCTGGCCTGGGCCAAGCAGCAGAAGTCGGCGCTGACCGCCGACGACGCCTACCTCGGCATCCCGGAACAGGCGATGGGACCGCTGAACTTCGCCGTGGACGCCGGCGCCGTCGTGACGGTGCAGGGCGATGCCGCGGCACGCCGCGTCTTCGCCGCCTCGCTCGCCGGGCGCCTCGACCCGGTCGCCGGCCGGCTCCAGCTGCTCGGATCGCCGATGCCATCCGAACGCTCGCAAGCGCTCCGCCGCGTCGGCCTCATCGACGTCGGCGCCGGTCAACGGCACGACCTCGACCGCACGGTCGGCGAGGTGCTGAGTGAACGTCTCGAGCTGTCGCTGCCCTGGTACCGCGCCCGCATCGGCGGCGGTGCTGAGCGGGCGTGGATCGATCGCATCAACGCAGCACTGCGTGCGACGGGGACGAGCCACCGACCGATCGACGCCGAGACGAGCATCTCCTCGCTCAGCGCGCTCGGCCGAGCCACCGTGCTCGCGGCGAGCGTGCTGACAGAGCGACCGGCCGTGCTCATCGTGGACCTCGGCGACGCGCTGCCCGTTGACGCCCGCGGCCGCAACATCGCCCAGGTGTTGGCGACGCTGGCGCCGACGGAGACCACGATCGTGTTGGCGGCAGGAGACGCCGTGAACGCGGCATCCGCAGCCCTCATCGGGGCCAGGGCGAGCACCGCGATCGCGCTGCCGGAGCCCGGTGCCTCCCCGACAAGCGCCGCCCCGACAAGCATTGAAGAAGTCCAGGAAGATGAGGTGGCGCGCTGATGAGTGCCCGACTTGAGAAACTGTTCCGTCGCACGCCTGGCCAACGGCGCACCCGCATCGCCCTGATGCTGGCCGGTGTGATCGTGGTGCCGCTCGCGATCGCCGGGCTCGTCTCCGGCGCGCTCGCCAGCGCAGACCAGCGCATCGACACGGTGCCGGCCATCGTCGTCAACAACGACGAGATGGTCACGGCGACGCTTCCCGACGGCAGCGAGCAGATGATTCTGGCCGGGCGCCAGCTGGTGACAGAGCTCACCGGTCCCGACATGGCCGGCTTCGAGTGGACGATCTCGAACTCGGAGCAGGCAGCAGATGCGCTCGCCGCCGGAGACGCATACGCCGTGCTCACCATCCCGAGTGACTTCTCCGCAGCCATCAACTCGCTCTCCGGAACCGAGCCGACGCAGGCCGATCTGCAGATCCGCACGGATGACGCGCACGCCTACCTCGCCGGCTCCGCCGCGCAGTCGGTCGGCGAGGCCATGACCAGTGCGTTCGGGCGCGAGATCACCACCCAGTACCTCACCGCCTTCTACTCGGGAATCGCCGAGATGGGCGACTCGCTCGGCACGGCGGCAGACGGGGCCGAGACCCTCGCCGGCGGTGTCGGAACGCTGGCCACCGGCCTCGACTCCCTCGCGGGCGGTGCGACGACCGCAGCGAGCGGTGCAGGAGAGTACGCCAACGGCGTCGGCGAATTCGCCGGAGGAGTGACGAGCTACACCCAGGGCGTCGACGGCATTTCCGGAGGCCTCGGTACGCTCAACCAGAGCGCGGCCCAGCTGACGCAGCTGAGCGACGGCGTGAAGCAGTACACCGATGGCATCAACGGTGCGGCCGGGCAGCTGAGCCCCTACCTCGATCAGGGCATGGCGGCGCTGACCGCGCTGCTGCAGAGCCCGAACCTGAGCGACGAGCAAAAGGCCGCGATTCAGGGCGCGATCCAGGCGATGGGCGGCGTCCAGCAGGGTGTCGACCAGCTCGTCGGCAGCGGTGACCAGCTCGCCTCCCAGACCGCGACCGCGATCGGCGGCGTGCAGGGCGGAATCTCCCAGCTCGCCGGCGGTGCCGCGCAGCTCTCGGCCGGGTCGGACGGACTGCGCAGCGGCGCGAACGCTCTCGCCGGTGGCGCGACGGAGCTGGCCGGCGGCGTCAGCCAGCTCGCCGAGGGTGCCGGAGCATCGGCATCCGGTGCGCACCAGCTGCAGGAGGGCGCCAGCACGCTGGCGACCGGCCTCGGCGACGGCGCGGAGCAGGCGAGCGCGCTCGGCGGCTCAGACCCGAAGGCCACGGCCGAGGTCATCGCAGAACCCGTCGGTGTCAGCCTGGAACGCGACAACGAGATCGCCACCCTCGGCGAGATCATCGGCATGGTCTTCGTGCCCGTCGGGCTGTGGATCGGTGCCCTCGCGATCTTCCTCCTGATGCGCCCGGTGAGTGCGATCGCGCTCGGCTCGACCGCATCGACGGCCAGGATCGTCGGCCGTGGACTGCTGCGCGGCTTCGCCATTGCCACCGCCCAGGTGCTCGTCATCGTGGCGCTGCTGCACACGACCCTCGGCGTCTCGTGGTCGAGTCTGCCGGCGACGCTGGGCTTCAGCCTGCTCATCGCCGCCGCGTTCGTGGCGGTGCACCACCTGTTGGTGACCGGATTCGGCCGGGTCGGCATCGTGATCTCGCTGGTGCTCCTGGCCGTGCAGCTGACGAGCGCAGGAGGGCTCTACCCGGTGGAGATCGTCGCGGCGCCGTTCCAGGCGATCAGCCCGTTCCTCCCACTCACCTGGGCGGTGCAGGGCATGCAGGCGATCGTGGCCGGTGTCGGCGGCTCGGCGGTCGGAACGCCGGCAGCCGTGCTCGCGCTGTTCGCGGTGCTCTCGGCCATGGGATCCCTCGCGGTCGTGGCCCGGCGCCGCGGAGCACGCTCCTTCGCCTTCGCGCTGGCGCAGAGCTAGCGCGGGCAGGGAGGCGAACCTCACTCCCGCCACGCGAGAAGCCAGAGTTGGCCCCGTGACCGGGGGAGAAGGGGCCATCTCCGGCAACTCGCGCGCGAGCGAGATGCCGGGGGCCGCGGGCCGGAGCGTGTCGGGCGTCGGAATGCAACGGGGGAGACGGGCGCTGGGGCGGCTGCTAGCCTCGGAGTGAGAGCAAGGTGCGAGCACCGCTCGTGCCGGAACGGATTCATCATCTCCGCCCCAGCAAGTCCCGCCCCCGCACACACCGTCGCATACGGCGACTACGGCCTCGTCGTCGTGTCGAACCGCCTGCCCGTGGACTTCGTCGTCGATGCCGACGGCAACGAGGGATGGCGCTCATCGCCTGGCGGCCTCGTCACGGCGCTCGAACCGGTCATGCGCGAGGCCGACGGAGCCTGGGTCGGCTGGGCCGGGGTCGCAGATCGCGAGTTCGAGCCGTTCGAGAACGACGGCATCTCGATCGTCCCGGTTCCGCTCAGCGATGAGGAGCTCGAACGCTACTACGAGGGTTTCTCCAACGACACCCTGTGGCCGCTCTACCACGACGTCATCGCCCCGCCGAGCTACCACCGCGAATGGTGGGAGAGCTATGTCATCGTCAACCGGCGCTTCGCGGCTGCCGCGGCGAAGGTCGCCGCGCGCGGCGCGACCGTCTGGGTGCACGACTACCAGCTCCAGCTCGTGCCCGCCATGCTGCGCGGCTTGCGCCCAGACCTCGTGATCGGTTTCTTCAACCACATCCCATTCCCGCCATACGGCATCTACTCCCAGCTGCCATGGCGCAAGCAGATCATCGAGGGCCTGCTCGGCGCAGACGTCATCGGCTTCCAGCGCGTGGCGGATGCCGGCAACTTCACCCGCGCGGTGCGCCGACTCTTCGGCTACACCACCAGGCACACCGTCGTCGAGGTGCCGACGCAGAACGGCGAGCTGCGCCGCGTCGTCGCCACGAACTTCCCGATCTCGATCGACGTCGCCGGCTTCGAGGAGATGGCGGAGCGGCCAGAGATTCAGACCAGGGCGCGTGAGATCCGGGCCGGGCTCGGCAACCCGGAGATTGTGATGCTCGGTGTCGACAGGCTCGACTACACGAAGGGGATTGCGCACCGGCTGAAGGCGTACGGCGAGCTCCTCGCGCAGGGCAGACTCGACATCGAGAAGACCGTTCTCGTGCAGGTCGCGAGCCCGAGCCGGGAACGTGTCGCGACGTATATGACGTTGCGTGACGAAATCGAACTGCAAGTCGGCCGACTGAACGGCGACCACAGCACGATCAGCCACACGGCCATCGCCTATCTGCACCAGGCGTACCCGCGCGAGGAGATGGTCGCCCTCTACCTGGCGGCCGATGTGATGCTCGTCACCGCGCTCCGCGACGGCATGAACCTCGTCGCCAAGGAGTACGTCGCCTGCCGCGTCAACAACGACGGCGTGCTCGTGTTGAGCGAATTCGCCGGGGCATCCGATGAGCTCAAGCAGGCACTGCTGATCAACCCGCACGACATCGAGGGGCTGAAGGACGCCATCGAGACCGCCGTGCGGATGCCGGCCAAGCAGCGTCGCAAGCGCATGAAGACACTGCGCAAACGGCTGCGCGAGAACAGCGTCTCCGACTGGGCGAAGGCGTTCCTCGACGACCTCACCGGCCGTGCCGCCGTGGAGCCGGGCGTTCCAGAGACCCTGGTCACCAAGCTGCGCGAGGTGGCAGCCAGCGAGCGGCTGCTCGTCGCGCTCGACTTCGACGGCACGCTGGCCCCGCACGTCGACCGGCCTGAGGACGCCAGGGCGTTGGAGAGCGCCCGCACCGCCGTGATGCGCCTCGTCGCGCTGCCGGAGACCCGCGTCGCCTTCGTCTCCGGCCGCGCGCTGGTGAGTCTCGAACAGGTGGCAGAGCCGCCGGAGGCCGTGCTCCTGACCGGCTCGCACGGCATCGAGATGAAGCTCGATCAGCCGGAGATCTCGCTCAATCTGCTGAGCGAGGAGATCGCCCAGCTCGCCAGCCTGGCCGAGATCCTCGACGGCATCGCCGCCAAGGCGGAGGGCGCATGGGTCGAGCGCAAGCCGGCCGGTTTCGCCCTGCACACCCGGCTCGTGCCTGCGCCGGCAAGCCTGGCACTGCAGCGCACGGCCAGGGCCAGCGTGCACGGCATCCTGCCGAGTCTGTCGGTGCTCGAGGGAAAGAACGTGCTCGAGTTCTCGGTGCGCAGCGGCAACAAGGGCGACGCGCTGCAGCAGCTCCGCGCGTACACCCAGGCCACCTCCGTGTTCTACGCCGGCGATGACGTCACGGATGAGCACGCTTTCGCGGTGCAGGGCGCAGGCGATCTCTCGCTCAAGATCGGGCAGGGCTTCACCGTCGCCGGAAACCGGGTGCGCGGCCCCGAGGAGCTCGCAGAGGTGCTCGCGCTGCTCGCCGATTTCCGGGCGGCACAGGCCGGAGCGTTGGATCGTGCCCGCTCCTGAGGCGGCGTAGCGCACCCTCACGAGGTTCTAGACTCGACCCATGCCTGAGATTGATATCAAGCCACGAAGCCGTGCAGTCACTGATGGAATTGAAGCCACGACCAGCCGCGGAATGCTCCGCGCCGTTGGAATGGGCGATGAAGACTGGGACAAGCCCCAGATCGGTATTGCGAGCTCGTGGAACGAGATCACCCCGTGCAACCTGAGCCTTGACCGGCTCGCCCAGGGCGCCAAGGAGGGCGTGCACTCCGGCGGGGGATACCCGCTGCAGTTCGGCACCATCTCCGTCTCCGACGGCATCTCGATGGGCCACGAGGGCATGCACTTCTCGCTCGTGTCCCGCGAGGTCATCGCCGACTCCGTCGAGACCGTCATGATGGCCGAGCGCCTCGACGGCTCCGTGCTGCTGGCCGGCTGCGACAAGTCGCTGCCTGGCATGCTGATGGCCGCGGCCAGGCTCGACCTGGCATCCGTCTTCCTCTACGCGGGCTCCATCGCTCCCGGGTGGGTGAAGCTCTCCGACGGCACGGAGAAGGAGGTCACCATCATCGACTCCTTCGAGGCCGTCGG
>JBEVGZ010000238.1:0-8171 GCA_040511515.1 Microterricola sp. | reverse complement strand
AGACCTGGGCGACGGGCGCACCCGCCTCGTCGGGCACTCCGTGTACCCAAGCCAGGAGGCGCGGGACGGCATGGTGTCCAGCGGCATGGAGCGCGGCATGACCGAGGGATACAACCGCCTCGACACCCTACTGACCACGCTCTAGGCCGGGGCGAAAACGCAGGCAGGATGCCGCGCGGCTCGGCCTCGCGGCATCCGCCCGAAGTGCGCCACGCGAAACGGCGAGCGCACCACACCACACCACAGCACACTCACCAGCAGTCAGGAGAAGCACCATGGATTGGACACTCGAAGTCATCGTTCTGCCGGTCAGCGACATCGACCGCTCGGTGGCGTTCTACCGCGACCAGGTGGGATTCCACCTCGACCACGACACTCAGACCGAGCAGATGCACGTCGTGCAGCTCACCCCGCGCGGCTCCGGCTGTTCGATCGTCATCGGCGATCTGCCCGCGCAGAACGAGATGACGCCCGGCTCGATGCGCGGGCTGCAACTCGTCGTCTCCGATGCCAAGGCCGCCCGCGATGAACTGCTCTCCCGCGGGGTCGAGGCGAGCGAGATCGTGACATTCGACGCGCGCGACGGCGGCACCTTCTTCGGTTTCTCCGACCCGGACGGCAATAGCTGGGCCGTGCAGGAGCTGCGCGCGCGTGCCGAGAAGCCGCTCATCCCGCTCGAGGCGCGTGGCCGCTTCGGAGGCGACGACTGAGCCGAGCGCCTAGAGTTTTGAGATGCCGATTCTCAACAAGGACATGACCCTCTGCATCTCACTCTCGGGCCGCCCGAGCAACATCGGCACGCGTTTTCACAACTACCTCTACGACGCGCTCGAGCTGAACTACATCTACAAGGCGTTCAGCACGGGCGATCTCCCCGCTGCCATCGCCGGTGTGCGCGGGCTCGGCATTCGCGGCTGCGCGGTGTCGATGCCGTTCAAGGAGGCGGTGATCCCGCTCGTCGACGAGCTCGACCCGTCGGCCGCCGCGATCGAATCCGTCAACACGATCGTCAACAGCGACGGGCACCTCAAGGCGTACAACACCGACTACCTGGCGATCCAGCGCCTCGTCGAACGGCACGCGGTCGCGCCGTGCCCCGTCGTCGTGCGGGGCAGCGGCGGCATGGCCAAAGCGGTCGTCGCCGCACTCCGCGACGCCGGCTTCACCGACGGCACCGTGCTCGCCCGCAACGAGGGGGCCGGCCGTGCGCTGGCCGAGCAGTACGGCTGGCGCGTCGCCACCGAGGCGCCGTCCTGTGCCGTGCCGGATGCCGCAACTACCGCTCACACAGTGCGGGCCGACGTCGCCGCCGAGCTGGGCGCGAGCCTGCTCGTCAACGTGACACCGATCGGCATGGCCGGCGGTGCCGAGAGCGCGGAGCAGTCGTTCTCGGATGCCGCGATCGCCGCGGCATCCGTCGTCTGGGACGTCGTCGCGATGCCCAGCGAGACCCCGCTGATCCGCGCGGCGCGCGCCGCGGGCAAGCGCGTCATCACGGGAGCAGAGGTGATCGCGATCCAGGCGGAGGAGCAGTTCGTGCTCTACACCGGTGTTCGCCCGAGCCCGGAGCTCGTCGCCGAGGCCTCCGCCTTCTCGCTCCGCCAGGAGTAGGTGCTGCCGCTCCCGCTTCGGCACGGCATCGAAACCGCAGTTTGACGCCTTCCCGACGCCCGGAAGCCGTCGAACTGCGATCTCGATCGCTCGAATCGGGGGCGGGCTCGCGGGTGTGGATAACTTTTCCGGAGCTGCGCCGAATCGGGCATGCTGGCGGCATGCAACCGCGTGTTCCGATTCCCGAACAGCTCGCCGGCCGTGCATTTCGCCGCTCGGATGCCGCGGCCGCCGGCCTCGGGCGCGACCGCTTCAACGGTCGTGATCTGCAACGCTCGTTCCGCGGCGTGCGCTCGAACGGGCTCGATCTGACGCTGACCAGTGACCGGTGTCGCGCCTACGCCACGCGGATGCCGACTGACCACGCCTTCAGTCACCTCACCGCCGCCGAACTGCTGAGGGTGCCGCTGCCGTGGGCATCCCGGCAGAGTACAGCGCTGCACGTCTCGGCGCCTCCGGGGCAGCCCGTTCCTCGCGTGCGCGGCGTCGTCGGGCACAACGCCGACACCTCGCTCGCCGTCATCGTGGACGGCCTGCGGGTGCTGCCGCCCGTGCTCGTCTGGTGTCAGTTGGCCGGACTTCTCCACCCGCTTGCGCTCACCGCGGCCGGCGATTTCCTCCTCGGCGGGAGGCGGCCGCTCGCCTCACTTGAGGAACTTGCCACCGCTGTTGAGCAGTGGGCGCCCCGGCGAGGTACGGCCGCGTTGCGCCAGGCGCTGCCACGGTTGCGCGCTGGTGTGGACTCGCCCAAGGAGACCGAGCTGCGCCTTCTGCTGCTCGCTTTCGGGCTTCCGGAGCCCGTCGTGAACCGTCGGTACCATGACGACCGCGGCGTGTATCTTGGCCGTGCCGACCTCTCCTGGCCCGAGTGGCGCATCGTCATCGAGTACGAAGGCGATCAGCATCGGACGAGTCGGGAGATCTTCAGGCAAGATCTCGCCCGCCGGGAGCGGTTCGAATCGGCTGGGTGGAGCGTCATCCGCGCCACCGATGACGACCTGGGCATCGCCCGCCGGGAGTTCGAGCACACCGTCCGCGCACGGATCCGCCGCCAATGCCACCTTCTCGGCATCGAAAGTGCAGTTTGACGCCTTCCCGGCGCCCGGAGGCCGTCGAACTGCGATCTCGATCGAGCGGCCTAGGCGAGCGCGAGGAGCCCGGCCGCAGTGATGGCCAGGGCGAGCCCGACCCACTGCACGGGGGCGATGCGTTCCTTGAGCACGAGCGCGGCGAGGAGGATCGTGCCGGCCGGGTACATCGCGACGAGCACGCTCATCACGCTGAGCTCGCCGAGCCGCAGGCCGATCAGCATGAGCACGTTGGCGACGGCGTCCACCGCTCCGGCCGCAACGGCGAGCAGCAACCCGGTGCGCACGATCGTCGCCGAGGGGCGCAGCGCCCGTCTCGTGAAGTCAACGGGGCCGACGGATGCCGCACCCTGCGCGTTCTCGGTCGACGCTCCGCTCACCCGTCGCGCCCCGATGCGCCAGAGCAGCAGCACGACGGCGAACATGATCGCGGCGTTCACAGCGCGGTTGAACAGCAGCGGCACGATCCCGCTGTCCTCCGGCGTGAGGTCGATCAGGATCATGAACGTGCCGATCGCCGCTCCGCTGCCGATCGCCATCAGGATGCCGCGGAGGCTCGGCCGCACGGCTCCCTGTTCCGGGACGAAGCCGACGAGCACGACGGCGAGCAGGGCGAGGCCGAGCGCCCAGTAGCCGATCGGGGAGAACGCCTCGCCGCGCAGCAGGCCGACGGTCATCGGCACGATCGCGGAGACCACGGCGGTGAGCGGCGAGAGGATGCTCATCGGGCCGATCGCCAGGCACGCGTAGAGCAGCGAGATCGCCAGAGCGCCCGTCACGCCGGAGAGCGCGCCCCAGCCGATGGCGGATGCCGACCACACCCCGCCCAGCCACGGCAGCGCGATGAGCAACACCGCGAGCCCGGCCGTCGCCGTGACCGCCGTCGTCAGCACCGCGCTGATGCGCTTGGCGGAGAGCCCGCCGAAGAAGTCGGCGGCGCCGTAGACCAGTGCGCCGGTCAGGCCGAGGAGTGCGATGAGCATCAGGGCTCCAGACTAGACCGAGCCGGCGACTGCTCATATGAGCAGCTGAGGTAACAATCTGCTTAAGCGCAGGAGAAAAATAATGACACCCCCTTGGCAGTGTCGGTGCACTTCCCTAGGCTGCGACTGACCCCAGCAAGGGGGGTCGCACAGTCGCCCTGCTTGGCGCCACACCGCGGTCACGTCGCGGTCTTTGGCGCGCCAACAGGCGGGCACCACATCGACAGGAGAACTCGTGCACCAGCAACACAGCTCCCGCTCGCGGAGGCTCGCAGCGCTCGCCGTCACGACGACGGCCGCGCTCGCCTTCACGGCGTTCGGTTCCACACCGGCATTTGCAGAGGACGCCGTCGTCGCGGCCGCCACCCACACGATTGCCCAGATCCAGGGAACCGGCGCGGCCAGCCCGCTGCCGAACAACACCGCCGTCACCGTCGACGGCATCGTCACGGCCGATCACCGCGTTGGCGGCTTCGGTGGCATCTTCGTGCAGACTCCCGGCGTCGGGGGCGACGTCGACCCGAGCCCTGGCGCTTCAGACGGCATCTTCGTCTTCCTCGGGGCCAACGCCGCCGCCGGCATCGCCATCGGAGACCAGGTCACCGTGAGCGGCCTCGCCGGTGAGCGCAACGGGCAGACCCAGATCAACGCGAGCGCCGGATCGGTCACGCTCGTCACCGCCGGCGTCGGACTTCCGGCCCCCGTCGCCCTGCCGGACACCCTGCGCGGTGACGCCCGCGAGCCCTTCGAGGGCATGCTCGTCGCCCCGAGCGGCAGCTACGCGCTCAGCTCCAGCCACAACCTCTTCTCCTTCGGTGAGCTCTGGCTGAACGCCGGTGAGACCGCGGCGGTCAAGAGCACAGAGCTCGTCGTCCCCGGTGCTGAGGCCGACGCGATCACCGCAGCCAACAAGGCCGCGCGCGTGCTCGTGGACGACGGCTACAGCGTGCGCGTCACCGACGCCTCGCACAACGGCGATCAGCCCTACTTCACCAAGGACACCGTCGTTCGCAACGGGGACACCGCCGTGTTCCCCGCGGCCGGCATGGTCCTCGGCTACGGATTCAACGAGTGGCGCCTGCAGCCGCAGCTGCCGCTGACGGATGCCAGCGACGCCGCCGGCAAGGTCAGCTTCACCCCGGTGAACCTCCGCGCCGACGCACCGCCGGAGGTCGGCGGCGACGTGAAGCTCGCCTCCTTCAACGTCTTCAACTACTTCACGACCCTCTCCAGCGTGAACTCCGGCGCCCGCGGCGCCGAGACGCAGGAGGAGTTCGACATCCAGAAGTCCAAGATCGTCGCGGCCATCAACGGCCTCGACGCCGATGTCGTCGCGCTGATGGAGATCGAGAACTCGGTCAAGCTCGGCACAGCGGCCGACATCGACGCCGCGCTGAACGACCTCGTCGCCGGTCTCAACGCCGCGGCCGGCTCGGAGATCTGGGCGGCCGTGCCGACCCCGACGGCGCTGAACGACGCCGCGATCACCGATTTCATCACGAGCGCCATCATCTACAAGAAGGATGCCGTGACCCCGGTCGGCGCGAGCAAGACCGTGATCGACGAGACCGTGTGGGACATCGCGCGCGAGCCGATCGCCCAGACCTTCACCTTCGCGGGCAAGACGATCACCGTCGTGGCCAACCACTTCAAGTCGAAGAGCTCCCCGGGCGGAACCCCGGCGCCGGTGGAGCCGGCCGACGGGCAGGGCTTCTTCAACGCCGAGCGCACGGAGCAGGCGCAGTCCCTGCTCGCCTTCAGCCAGCAGCTGCAGGCCGAGTCCGGCAGCGGCGACGTGTTCCTGATCGGTGACTTCAACGCCTACGCGCACGAAGACCCGATCAACGTGTTCACCGCGGCAGGCTGGACAGATGTCGTGCCGACCCACGCAGCCGGCCAGTACACCTACACCTTCAACGGTGAGCTCGGCTCGCTCGACCACGTGCTCGCATCGCCGTCGGTGGCGCCGACGGTCACGGGCGCAGGCGTCTGGAACATCAACTCGCCGGAGTGGAGCGACCGCGGCTACGCGTTCGGTGCAACGGAAGCAGGCACCCCGTTCCGCTCCAGCGACCACGACCCGATCGTCGTCGGCGTCTCCCAGGAGGTGCAGCCCGTCGACATCAACGTCGTGACGGTCAACGACTTCCACGGCCGGCTCGAGCAGGCGGCACCATCCGGCGGCGCCGCGGTGCTCGCCGGGGCCGTCAAGCAGATCCGCGACGCGAATCCGAACACGGTCTTCGCCGCGGCGGGCGACCTGATCGGTGCATCCACATTCACTTCCTTCATCCAGCAGGACAACCCGACGATCGACGCGCTGAACGCGGCTGGACTCGACGTCAGCTCCGTGGGAAACCACGAGTTCGACCAGGGCTGGGACGACCTGAGCGGGCGTGTGCTCGACCGGGCCAACTGGGAGTACCTCGCGGCGAACGTCTACGACAAGACGACGGGCAAGCCCGCGCTGCCGGAGTACTTCACTGAGACCTTCGAGGGCGTCACGGTCGGCTTCGTCGGAGCCGTCACCAACGAGCTGCCCTCGCTGGTCAGCCCCGACGGCATCGCCAACCTCGAGGTGCGCGACGTGACAACCGAGGTGAACCGCGTAGCCGACCAGCTGCGCGACGGTGATGCGGCCAACGGCGAGGCGGATGTCGTCATCCTGCTCGTCCACGAGGGAGCGGCCACGACGGCCATCGAGTCGGCGACCGACCAGAGCACGGCGTTCGGGAAGATCGTGAACGGCGTCGACTCCGACGTCAACGCGATCGTCTCCGGTCACACCCACCTCGCCTACAACCACGTGATCGCCGGTCGCCCGGTGATCTCGAGTGGCCAGTACGGCGAGAAGTTCGGCCTGATGGATCTGCAGGTGAACCCGCAGACCAAGGAGCTGGTCTCCATCAGCAACGAGACGCTGCCGCTCATGAGCGCACCGATCCCGGCCACGCCGACGACGCCGGCCGTGCCGGCCAAGCCGCTCTACCCGGCGGTTCCGGAGGTGCAGGCGATCGTCGCCGATGCCGTCGCCGTCGCCGAGGTGCTCGGAGCACAGAAGCTCGGCGACATCACGGCTCCGTTCAACCGGGCCAAGCTCTCCAACGGCACGACGGAGAACCGCGGCGGTGAGTCCACGCTCGGCAACTTTGTGGCCGACGTGCAGCTGTGGGCAACGCAGAGCGCCGGAGCCCAGATCGCCTTCATGAACCCGGGCGGCCTGCGCACCGACATGCCGTTCGCCAGCTCTGGTCCGAACGACCCGGACGGCAACGTCACGTACAAGGAGGCGGCCGTCGTCCAGCCGTTCGCCAACACGCTCGTGGCGATGGACATCACCGGCGCGCAGCTGAAGACACTGCTCGAGCAGCAGTGGCAGCCGGCATCGTCGACCAGGCCGTTCCTCAAGCTCGGCGTCTCGGAGGGCTTGGAGTACAACTACAACCCCGGCGCGGCCGCCGGCGAGCGCATCGGCACCATCACCCTGAACGGTGAGGCGATCGACCCGGCCGCCAGCTACCGCATCGCGGTGAACTCCTTCCTGGCATCGGGCGGCGACAACTTCAGCGTCCTCGCCTCCGGCACCAACCGCGCCGACACCGGCAAGGTCGACCTGGCCGCAATGGTGGACTACCTCGCCGTCAACTCGCCGGCCTCGCCCGACTACGCGCAGCGTGCCGTCGGTGCGGTGCTGAGTGCTCCGGCGGATGCCGCAGGCTACGAGGCCGGTGAGACCGTCACCGTCAACCTCAGCTCGCTCGCCTTCGGCGACAGCACGACGCCGGCCCCCGGCACCGTTGAACTCTCGCTCGGCGGCGTCTCCGTGGCATCCGCCCCCGTCGATGCGACGGTCACGGACGCCGTCTTCGACGAGACGGGGACGGCGACCGCGCAGTTCACGGTGCCTGAGGGCCTCGACGGAGTGCAGCAGCTCGCGATCACGGTCGCCGCGACGGGAACAGCCGTCTCGGTGCCGATGACGATCCAGAGCGTCGTGGTGCCGGAGAAGATCGCCAGCATCACGCTCGGGGCTCCGAACAAGCTGCTGGCCAAGGCCGGTTCGGCTGTCAAGTACAGCGTCACCGTCGCGGCGGCCTCCGGGCCGCGCGCAACGGGAACCGTTGAGATCCGCGACGGCGACACCGTCATCGCGACGATCGAGTTGACCGCCGGCGACAAGGGCAAGGCCAGCGTCAAGCTGCCGAAGCTCGGCCGGGGCATTCACCTGCTGACTGCCCACTACCTCGGATCTGACACCGTCGAGGCCTCGCGGAGCCTCCCGGTGCCGCTGATCCTCTGGTAGCCGGCGCCTGATCGACGGCCCTCCCGCTCCGGCGGGAGGGCCGTCCTCGTCTCCGCCCCGCTGGTCGAGCCCGTCGAAACCCCGATGACTGAGCGCGCCTAGACTGGTGGCATGACGAACTCACGCTGGGCGCGGTTCACGCGCGGGTGGGTCGTCGCCGCATTCTCCGTCTTCGTCGCGGCCCTC
>JBEVGZ010000237.1:0-4043 GCA_040511515.1 Microterricola sp. | reverse complement strand
GAAGATGTTCACCAGCGCGAAGAACCACTGCCCGCTCATCTGTTGGCGCACCTGCAGCGAGATCTGATTCGCGTTCTCGTCGGCGTACCGGGCGATCTCGGTGCCCTGCCGGGTGAAGCTCTTGGAGAGCAGGATGCCGCTGACCGAGAGCGTCTCCTGAGTGATCGCCGTCATCTCCGAGAGCGACTCCTGCGTCTTCGCGGCGATTCGCGCCCGCACCTGACCGACCCGGCGCTGGGCGATCACCATGATCGGCATGAGCACAACAGCGATCAGCGTGAGTTGCCAGTTGAGGATCAGCATCGCCACGAAAGCGGCGATCACGGTGACCGTGTTGCCGAGCACGCTGGAGATCGTGTTGGTGAGCACGCTGGCCACGCCGCCGACGTCGTTCTGCAGGCGCGACTGGATGACGCCGGTCTTCGTGCGGGTGAAGAAGCTCAGCTCCATCGCCTGCAGGTGGGTGAACAGCCGCACGCGCAGTGATCCCATCACCGAGTTGCCGACGGTCGCGGTGAGCCAGGTCTGCCACACGCCGAGCAGGGCGCCGACGACGAAGATGAGGACCATCGCCGCAACGAGCCAGCCGAGCAGCGGGAGGTCTGGTTCGCCGCTGGGCGGGAACAGCGCGTGGTCGAAGACGCGTTGCGTGATGAGCGGCGGGATCACGCTCAGCCCCGCGCCGATCAGCACGAGCACCACGGTGATGATGAGCTCCGTCCGGTGCGGAGCGAACAGTGCCGCGATGCGCGAGAACAGGTGCGGGATGCGTGGGGCCTCAGCGTTGATCGCGCGCTGAGCCTGCTCGTCGGCCGCGCTCACGCGACCGCCGCGTCCACCGCCGCCCGCGCCGCCGCCTCCGCCGCCACGACCGCCTCCGCCGCCCGCGCCACCGCCGTGTGCCCCGCTCATGTGCGCTCCTTCCGGTCCCTCCTCACCCTACGGCCCCCGGATGCCGGGGCGGCCGTTTCACGGGCGCTCTCGGATGCCGGGGCGGCCGTTTCGGGCGAACGCTCAGGGCTTCGCGGGCGTCGCTGCTCCTTCGTCGCTGCACCGCTCGCTCGAGCCATCGTGCATCTGCACGCCGACGGGAGGAAGCACGCTGGCTCGAGGGAGCAGCCGAGGAACGAGGCCGCCCCCGAAGCCCTGACACATCCGGACACGCCCGCTCCTGGCGGGCACGCCGGGGCGACGCGGGGCTACCCCTTCGTCGAGCCCGCGAGCAGTCCACGCACGAAGTAGCGCTGCAGCCCGAGGAACACGAGCAGCGGAACCACCATCGACACGAAGGCCGCCGCCGTCAGGCGTTGCCATTCCTGCCCACGCGAACCCGTCATCTCGGCGAGGCGTTGCGTGAGCGGCGCGACATCCGGTGTGCCGCCGGAGAAGATCAGGGCGACGAGGAGGTCGTTCCAGACCCAGATGAACTGGAAAATCGCGACCGAGGCGATGGCCGGAAGGGCTAGAGGGATGGCGATCCGGAAGAAGATCTGCCCGTGGCTGGCCCCGTCGACCCTGGCCGCCTCGATCAGCTCGCCCGGGATCTCGCTCATGAAGTTGTGCAGCAGGAAGATCGCCAACGGCAGCGCGAAGATCGTGTGCGCTATCCACACCGGCGCATACGTCTCGGCGGGAATGATCGGCACGAGTTCGTGCAACTGCTCCTGCGCAGGCAGCAGGAACGCGGAGAACATCTGCAGCAGCGGGATCAGCGCCATCTGCAGCGGAACAACCTGTAGCGCGAAGATCAACACGAACAGCGCGCCACTCCACTTGAACCTCATCCAGGCGAACGCGTAGGCGGCCATGGTCGCGAGCACGAGCGGGAAGATCGTCGCCGGGATGGTGATCGCCAGCGAGTTCACGAAGTACTGGCCGAGCTGCGGTGCCGAAGCGGAGGAGGAGAACAGCACCTCCTTGTAGTTGTCGAGGGTGAACCCGGGATTCTGCAGGATCGTCCACCAACCGGTGGTCTTGATCTCCTCCTCCGGCCTGAACGAGGAGATGAACAAGCCGAATGTCGGGATCGTCCAGACCACGGCGATGATCAGCGCAATCACCGTCGCCGTGCGCGAGGTGAGCCGGCGCTTGACCCGCTTCGTCTTCGTGTCGGATGCGGCCAACTCGTAGCCGGTGTTGCGCGAGCGCTTCTCCGCACCGGGAACCGGTAGGTCAACAATGTTGTCGCTCATCGGATCTCCCTCTGCTGGCGCAGTACGCGCACGTTGTAGATGACGATCGGCAGCACCATGACGAACAGCACGACGGCCAGCGCGGCACCGCGCCCCGCCTCGCCGGCGCGGAACGCCTGCGTGTACATCTCGTTGGCCACGACGCTCGTCTCGAAGTTGCCGGCCGTCATCGTGCGCACGATGTCGAAGACCTTGAGCGTCGCGATCGAGATGGTCGTCACGACCACGACGAGGGCTCCGCGGATGCCGGGCAGGACGACATTTCGGAAGCGCTGCCAGCCATTGGTGCCGTCGAGTTCCGCGGCCTCCAGCTGCTCGGTCGGCACGCCTTTGATCGAGGCCGAGAGCACGACCATGGCGAACCCGGTCTGGATCCAGACCATCACGATGATCAGGAAGAAGGTGTTCCAGGGCGACTCCTGCAGCCAGCGCACCGGCTCGCCGCCGAGCCAGACGACGATCTGGTTGAGCAGTCCGATCTGCTCGATGCCGGGCCCGCGGTACTCGTAGACGAAGCGCCAGATGATGCCGGCGCCGACGAAGGAGATCGCGATCGGCATGAAGACGAGGGCCTTGTAGACCCTCTCGCCGCGGGACCTGTCAATGAAGACGGCGTAGGCCAGACCGACCGCGGTGGCGATGAGCGGAACGAGGATCACCCAGATGATCGTGTTGCGCAGCGAGATGAGACCGGCCGGCTGGGTGAAGGCCCAGACGAAGTTGTCGAGACCGACGATGTCGCCGGCACCGTTCGCGAAGGAGAGCAACGTCGTGCGAACGGCGGGGTAAATCAGACCGGCTGCGAGCAGAAGCACGGCCGGTGCGAGGAACAGCGTCAGCTGCCAGACATCGCGCCCACGTTTGGGCGCCTTGTCGATGAGGAAAAGGATCAGCCCGACCGCGGCTGCGAAGAATGCCAGCGCGAGCACCACCTGGGTGATCTTGCCGATGAGGTCTGCCGTCGTCATGTTTGACTACCTCTTTCTGCCGGTCCGCGGTGCCGGGCTTCGGAGTTGGGACGGGGCCGCCGGACGTCTCCGCCGGCGGCCCCGCAACTGACTGCTGTTAGCTGGCGGGCCAGCTGGACTCGATTGTGTCGACGGTGGTCTGCGTGTCCTGACCACCGATCCACGCGACGATCCCCTTCCAGAAGGAGTCCGACCCGACCGCGCCCGGCATCAGGTCGCTGGCGTCGAAGCGGAACGTGGTGTTCTCATCCTGCAGGATCTCGATCGCCGAGGCGAGCAGCGCGCTCGACGCGTTCGCCGGGTCGACACCGTTGTTCGCGCTCAGGGTTCCACCGATCTTCACGCGGAGGTTCGCCCATTCGGCGCTGGAGAGGAAGTCCTGCACCGCCTGAACCTCCGGAGCGTCGCGGAACGCACCGACGATCTCACCGGCGCCGGTTACGGCGTTCGCGTCGGCCTCCGTGCCTGGGAGGATGAAGCCCCAGACGTCGCCGTCCTCCGCGACGGTCGTGCCCTCAGGCCAGAGACCCTCGTAGAACGTCGCCTGGTGGTGCATGGCACAGGTGCCATCGGTCACCGGCCAGCCGGCCTCCTGGAAGATCACGTCGTTGATCGAGCGCACATCTCCGAGTCCGCCGTTGACGTACTCCGGGTTCTTCAAGATGTCGCCGACGGCATCCCATGCCTCAACGATCTGTGGGTCGTTGAACGGGATCTCGTGCTTGACCCACTGGTCGTAGACCTCCGGGCCGCTCTGACGCAGCACGTAGTCTTCGATCCAGTCGGTGCCGGGCCATCCTGTGGCCTCACCCGAGCTGAATCCGGCGCACCATGGCATCATCACACCGCTCGCTGCGATGTCCGCCGTGAGGGTGTCGAGCTC
>JBEVGZ010000236.1:0-3848 GCA_040511515.1 Microterricola sp. | reverse complement strand
CCTGTCGCGCGCACCGCGTCAACGATCGCCGTCGACGTCTCGAAAGCGGGGGCATCCACGCGCGCAATCTTCCGCTCATCGACGAAGTCGGCTTCGCCGGGGTCGATGTCGCGGATGCCGGCGAGCACGAGCTTCGCGGGGTCGAGCGTGTGCGCGGCATCCGGCACCAGCGCGCCCTCGCCACAGAGCGCGCGCAACACCATGCCCGTGAACGCACCCGACGGCGAGTCTTCCGCCGAGTTCAGATCGGGGTGCGCGTCGAACCAGACCACGGCCAGGTCCCCGTTCGTGCGGCGGACGGCGTGTTCGATCGAGCTGAGCGAGACACCGCAGTCGCCGCCGATCGTCAGCGCCCAGTCCTCAACGGGGTTCAGCGCCTGGAGCTGGCGCTCGCGCACCTGCAGCAGGGAGGAGAAGCGCAGGATGCCCGAATCGAGCGCCTCGCCGCTTTCGACGGGCACGTCGACGACGACCGTCGACGACGCGGGGAGGTCGCCGCGGATGGCCTCGGCCCCGTCGGCCAGGCGCATTGCGCGGGCTGAAACGGAGCCCTGCCACTGGGGAACTACAACAAAAGTCACGGCCACGGTCTCAGTATCCTCCCGACGGGCGCAGAACGGTGACGAAAGCGGCCGAGCACCCGCCCCACGTGTGGCGGGGTGAGCGTCCGGCCGCTCGCGATGAAGGGGTGACTGGCCGCTTACTGGCCGATCGCGCCGGCGGAGCCGCCGGCCTTCAGCGCGGCCAGGCGGGCGTCGACCTCAGTGAGCTCACCGATGTCTTCGAGCTCGTTGAACTGGGCGTCCAGGCTCGAGGCGGCGAGCTCGCTGGCGCCTCGCACCCTCGCCTCCTCGCGGCGGATCTTCTCCTCGAAGCGGGACACCTCGCTGGTGGGGTCGAGGATGTCGATGCTCTTCACGGCGTCCATCACCTGCGCCTGCGCCGCGGCGGTCTTGGAGCGGGCGATCAGCTCATTGCGCTTGGAGGCGAGCTGGCCCAGCTTGTCCTTCATCGCGTTCAGGCCGGACTTCAGCTTGTCGACGATCTCGGTCTGCGAGGCGATCTGCGGCTCCGCCGCCTTCGCCTCGTTCTCCGAGGTGATCTGACGCCCGAGGGCGACCTTGGCGAGGGCGTCGAACTTGTCTGCACCGGCCGCATCGCCGGCCGCGCGCAGCTCGTCACCCTTGCGGCTGGCAGCGATGGCCTTGTTGCCCCACTCCCTGGCGGCCTCCACGTCTTCGCGGTGGTCGTCTTCGAGCAGCCGCAGGTTGCCGATCGTCTCCGCGATCGCGCTCTCGGCGTCGGCGATGCTGTTGGTGTAGTCACGCACCATCTGGTCGAGCATGAGCTTTGGGTCTTCTGCCGAGTCGATGAGGGCGTTGATGTTCGCCTTCGCGAGCTGGGCGATGCGACCGAAGATGGACTGCTTAGCCATTGTGTGTTTCCTTTCCCAAGGTTTCTACTGGTTCGTTGCGGTACTGCTGGGTCGTGTGGGTGAGGCCGTGTGGGTGAGGCAGTGTGGGTGTTCGCCCGCCGTCGCCGGCTAGAAGCGGCCTCCCGAGCCACGGCGGGAGCGCGTTCCGCTGCCGCCGAAGCTGCCGGGACTGCGCCGTCCGCCTCCGCCGCCTCCGCCGAAGATGCTGCCGCCGCCGGAACCGCGCGAGCTTCCGCCGCCCCCGCCGAGCACCGAGTTGATCAGGATCCCGCCGAGAACGGCGCCCATCACGTTGCCGCCGGAACCGGAGCCGCCGCCAGAGCCGCCGCCAGAGCCGCCGCCGAAGAGACCACCGAGGTCGCCGAGTCCGCCGCCGGCCGAACCGCCGAATGCACCGACGTCGTTCTGGGCGAGCCGGATGGCCTCGGCGCCGAGCTGGTTCGCGCGCTGCGCCTGGGTAAGTGCCTGCACGGGGTCTGCGCCCGCGATCGATTCCGCCTGCACGATGAGCCGTCCGGCCTCGGCGAGGCGCGTGCGTGCCTCGGCTCCGACGGCCCCGCGCCTGGCCGTGATGAAGTCCTCGGCCGCCGACACCTGGCTGCGTGCCGCGAGCAGCGTTTGGGAGAGCGCTGCGCTTGCCCGCTGCTCAGCCGCCCGCGCATCGCGAACGCCACCGAGCACGGTGTCGATCTGGGTGTTCGCCTCCTCGAGCCGCTGCACGACCTCGACCGGGTTCACCCGGTCTGCCGTGAGCTTGGCGGTGACGTCGGCGAGCACCTGCTCCGTCGAGGCGACCACGGCGGCCAGCCGGCCGGAGCTGTCTGCGCCTGCAGGCAGCGCCTTCGCCTCGGCGACGTCCCGCTGCAGATCGCTGATCGCGGCGGAGAAGCTGGCCCTGGCCTCTGTCAGGTCGTGGTCGAGCCGGTCGATGGCGTCGAGCAGGAGCTTGGCCTGGTCGACGGCCTCCTCACCGGCACGGATGGCCACGGCGGCCTCGCTCGTGTTTCCGGCGGCCAGGTCGGCCTCGGCCTCGGTGAGCGCCTGCGCCGCGAAGCCGAGACGGTCCTCCGCCTGCTGCGGGTTGTCGGCGATCGTGGCGAGCGCGGCATCCGTGTAGTGGGCGGAGAGCGTGGAGAGAATGGCGCGGACGCCGTCGAGCCTCGCCTGTTGCGTCGCGGCCGCCTGCCGCGTCGTTGCGACGGCCTGCGGGGCGTTCTTCTCGAGCGCGCGGAGTGCGTCGAATGCCTCGGCCTGTTCGTCGAGCACGGCGTTGGCCTTCTCACAGTGCTCGATGATCTGGGCGTACCAGCTGCGCTGCTGCTCCTCGGTGTCGGGTTCGGAGTCATCGAGCTTCTGCTGCAGCGTGAAGCCACTGGAGAGCTGGGCCTTCGCGTCGGCCAGCGCCTGCTGGAATCCGGAGGTCGCTTCGCTGCCGTAGGAGGCGATCGCGAAGCCGAGCTCCTCCTCGCTCGTCTTGACGGCGTCATCCGTTCGCACCAGAGCGCTGCCTGCGCGCCGCTTGAGCTCCGCGGTGCTGAGGGCACCGATGCCGTCGCCCGGCGGCCCGCCGGGGGCCGGCGACTTCGTGCGTCGGCGCAGCACGACGAACAGCACGACACCGACGACGACGATGGCGATCAGGATGAACCACACGAATCCGGAGCCGCCGCCGGAAGTGGAACCGTCCAGCGACCCGCCGCCCGCCGCGCGCTCGAGCCCGGTCGCGGCGCCGATGGCGGCCCCTGCCCAGTCACCGTCGCGCAGCGCAGGTTCGATGTAGTTCGCGTCGATCTCGGAGAGCTGCTCGTCACTGAGCGGCGAGTCCGGTGCGGCGGAGAGATAGTAGGTGCGCCCGTCGATGGCGACGCCGAGCAGGTAGTCGTTGCTGCCCATGCCGTTGGCGTTGGCCGTGTCCTCCGTCCACGCGACGGCATCGTCCGGGTTCGTGAAGGTGTCGACGTAGGCGACGAAGAGCTGGATCCGCTCCTTCTCGTAGAGCGCGTCGATCGCCTGCTCAACCTCGGCGGTGCGGTTTCCGAGCGCGTCGACGGTGTCGACGATCGGCCCGGCCCCGAACGAGACGGGCTCGGCGGCGGACGCCGCGAGCGGAGCCCCGAACACCAGGGCGATGACCGCCACAGCGGCCCCAACAGCCCAGCGAGTTCGCATCAGCCAACTTTCTTGTACGCCGTCTCATCCGGTGTGAACGCCCCCACGCAGAAGCACCGAAAACCACCCGTTGCGGAGCAGTCTTCGCAGTCTAGGGCGAGCGCGTCCGGCGAGTCTAGGCGGAAGCTGTGAGTCCGCCGCGACTCGTTCAGCCGCCGACGAGAGCGACGCGGTCGAGCAGCTCGGCCCTGACCTCCGTCACCAGCAATTCGCGTGCGCCCTGCAGCACCGCGTTGTCGCGCAC